>BEIC01000166.1 GCA_002898875.1 bacterium HR26 | reverse complement strand
GGAGTGCGCCGGACCAGCAGCGCGACGGCCAGGAGCCAGGGGATCTGGAGCGGGATGTTCAGCCAGAACAGGCCGCGCCAGCCGAGCGGCTCGACGAGCGCGGCCGCGTAGAGCGGGCCGAGCAGGCTGCTGGCGTCGTCGAGCGCGGCGATGAGCCCGATCGCCAGCGCGCGGCGGCCGACCGGCAGGCGTGAGCCGGCGATCGCCATCGAGATGGGGACGATCGCGCCGCCGCCGATCGCCTGCACGGCGCGGGCGGCCGTCAGCAGCTCCAGGTTCGGGGCGAGCGCCACCATCGCGGAGCCGGCCAGGAACACGAGCGTGCTGACCACGTAGATGCGCAGGTGGCCGAAGGTGTCAGCCACCCGGCCCATCAGCGGCATGGCCACGGTATAGCCGAGCAGGTAGCCGTTCACGATCCAGGCGGCCCGGCCGAAGTTGTCGACCGTGATGCCGAGATCGGGCATCATGTTGGGGAGGATGGTCACCACGAACGTCTGGTCGAGCCCGGCGAAGAAGACACCCAGAGCCAGCGCGATCACCAGCAGGCCTGGCGACTGTGCCAGCGCCGCGATCGGGTTCCTGATCGTGCCCACTGTGAGTGGATGACGCTCACGGTGCGGCCGGTCTTCGGTTCCTGGCGGGGGCGACTTGCGGATCATCCCAGCGCTCGCCGCAGATCACTGGGGCGGCGTAATCGTGACCGGCTGGTCGAAGCCGGAGAGCTCGAGCGTGCGCTTCATGGTGGTTGCCTCATTGAAGGTGAGCGCACCGCTGACGACGACGCGGCGCACGATCGAGTCGTCCTTGCCGATCCAGAGGTCGACCGTGACTTCCAGCCCTGGCTCGGCGCCGCTGGGGACCACGGCGGCAAGGTCGCCGGAGTCCAGCTTCCCCTGGATGTGATACGTTGCGACCCCATCGACGGTCTCCTGGCCGATCAGGCGTGCATCCTTGATCTGCCGCAGTACCTCTGGCAACGCCTCGACGTTGAGGACGTCGTCGGCTGCGGTATCGGGGAGCGGCTGCCATTCGGCCGGGTTGAACGGGTTGCTGAGCCAGGCTTGGTCCCCGATGCCGATGAACTGGAGCTGCAAGGCGGCCCCCACCGCCTCCACGTCGAGCTGTGCCTTCATCTGACCCGGCCGTGCCACGTCCCCCTCGGCCTGGGTAAGGAGCATGGTCTGCAAGATCGGAGTCCCGCCGCTCTCGTGGGTCAGCACGAAGTGGAACGACTTCACCTGGTCGAGCCGGTCGGCCGCTGCGCTCACAAGGTGGGCTGGGTCGACCGTCGTTTCTACCTCCTCTTTGCGCGAGCAGGCCGGCGCGAGCAGGAGGAGCAGCGCGAGCGCGACCGCGGCAAGTCGCGGGCGCGATACCGGCCCGCGCGGGCGGCACTTACCGGGAGCTGTCTCGTGCGCGCGCATTCAGCTCTGTCCTCGCTCGATCAGGCTCGTAATGCCGGCATTATACGACCACCGGTGATCCAGCGCGCAGCGCGGAGCGTTAGTTGTCGGACTGTGGATCACACTCCATACTAGTCGCTAGCGGTGGTGGGGGTTGCTGGAGGAGCTGGGGTTGTCGGTTCGGCAGCGTGCGCGCGAGACGGTGCTGGTCGTCGGGGCTGCGACCGACCCGGGGCCGGTCCGTGAGCAAAACGAGGACGCCGTCCTCCTGACGGAGCCGGAGAGCGAGCTGGCACGCAGCCACGGCGTGCTGCTGGCGGTCGCCGACGGCATGGGGGGGTACCAGCGCGGCGAGGTGGCAGCGCAGCTCGCGATCGAGACACTGCGCGAGGTCTTCTACAGCAGCCCGCTGGAGCCGACCGAGATCCCCCAGCGGCTGCGGGCGGCCATCCGCCAGGCCAACGAGCGGATCTACGGCGAGTGGCAGCCGCTCGGCGAAGAGCACCTGATGGGCACGACGCTGGTCGCCGCGGTCATCCGCGACCACGACCTGACGGTGGCGAACGTCGGTGACAGTCGTGCCTACCTGATCCGGGCCAAGCGGGCGACGCAGATCACGCGCGACCACTCGCTCGTGGCCGAGCAGGTGGCTGCCGGGATGATGTCCGAGGAGGAGGCGCGCGAGAGCCAGTACCGCAACGTGATCACCCGCGCGCTCGGTCACCGGCACCGGGTGGACGTGGACATCTTCGAGCTCCGGCTCCTCAGCGATGACCGGCTGGTGCTGACGACCGACGGCGTCCACGACTTCGTGAGTGTGGACGAGATCGCCTCGACGGTGCTGGCTCACCCGCCAGAGGAGGCTGCCCGCAGGCTGGTCGAGCTGGCGATCGCGCACCAGACGAACGACAACGCTACCGCCGTCGTCGCCTGGGTCAAGCCGGTCGTCGAGGAGGAGCCGGTACCGGTCGAGGCCGGCGGGCCGAACCGGCTGATGGTGGCGCTGGTGCTGCTCGGCCTGCTGATCTTCATCGCCATCGTGGGCGTGATCCTGGCCCTCGGCTATGGCGGGTAAGTCCGGTGATCATCGACGCGCACACCCACATCTTCCCGCCGGAGATCGTCCGGCATCCCGAGGAGTACCGCCGGCGCGACCGCTGGTTCGGCGAGCTCTATGCCAGCCCTCGCGCGCTCCTGGCCACGGCCGAAGATCTCCTCGCGTCGATGGACGGGGCCGCGATCGACATATCTGTCGCCTGCGGCTTCCCTTGGGCCGACCCCGGGCTGTGCCGTGAGCACAACGACTACCTGGCCGCCGCCCGCCGGGAGTACCCGGAACGTATCGCCTGGCTCGGCATCGTGGTGCCGGGTGACCCGGGCGCGCCTGCCGAGGCAGAGCGCTGCTTCCGCGCGGGGGCGTCCGGGATCGGGGAGCTGAACGCCGACGCCCAAGGGTTCGACTTCGCCGAGCCGCGGGCGCTGGCGCCGCTGGTGGAGGTCTGCCAGGCCTATGCGAAGCCGCTGCTCGTCCATGTGAGCGAGCCGCTCGGTCACCTGTACCCGGGCAAGGGCTCTGCCTGGCCCCAGCGGTTCATTCGCTTCCTGGAGGCGTTCCCCGACCAGGTGGTGGTGGCGGCCCACTGGGGCGGCGGCTTGCCCTTCTACGAGTTGATGCCGGAGGTGGCCAGGGCGGCTCGGAACGTAGTCTACGACTCGGCCGCCAGCACCTACCTCTACCGGTTCGAGGTCTTCCGGACCGTTATCGACGTCGCCGGGGCGCACCGGGTGCTGATGGCGACCGACTATCCGGTGCTCCGGCAGAAGCCGTTCCTCGAGCGGGTGCGGCGGGCGGGATTGACCGAACAGGAGCTGGCCTTCGTGCTGGGCGAGAACGCCGCGCGCGTGTTCGACCTACCGAGCCGGAGGGGGACATCGTGATCCGGGGGATACGGGGCCGGCTGGTGGCCAAGCAGCCGGGCGCGGTGCTCGTCGACCTGCACGGCTTGATCCTGCGTGTCTACACGTCGCAGACCACGCTGGCCGACCTCGGCCAGCCGGGGGAAGAGGTCGAGCTGGTTACGCACCTGCGCGTGCGAGAGGACGAGCTGGCGCTCTACGGTTTCGCTTCGGCTGCCGAGCTCGAGCTCTTCGAGCTGCTGATCGGGGTGAGCGGTGTGGGTCCGCGGGCCGCGCTGGCGCTGCTCTCGATCGCGCGGCCGGACGAGCTGGGGCAGATGATCGCGGCGGAGGACGTCGAGCGGCTCAGCCGGGCGCCGGGCATCGGGCGCAAGACCGCCGGCCGCATTGTGCTGGAGCTGCGCGGCAAGCTGCCGGCGCTGGCACCGGCAGGCGAGCGGGCTGGGGTCGCTCCGGATCGCGAGGTGATCGAGGCGCTGATGGCGCTCGGGTATTCGGCAGCCGAGGCGCGCGAGGCAGCGGCGCGGGTGAACCCGGCCGAGGCGCCGACGCTCGAGGAGCGGGTGCTGGCCGCGCTGCGCCTGCTGGCCCGCACCGGTTAGCGTCGCCTGATAGCGGCGAGCCCGTCCCTTGCGAGAGCGCTAGATGACTCCCCGGCGCCTTGCCGCAGCCCGCCAGGGTACGAACGTACGCACTTTCCTTTAGCGAACGAACATTATGAAGCCCACAGGATCATCTGTTCACTATTGACTCGTCCGATCCGGCCCGGCTATCCTACGAGCGGGGTTCACCCCGGTAACCGGCGGTCGTTGCAGCAGGGGGTGACCGGCGGCCATCGGGGACGGGAAGGGAAGGGATGATGAGACGCTGCGGCGCGCAGCGACCCGATTCGTCTATCCCGCACGACGACGCGCTCTCCTCACCGACATCGAGATTCGAGTGGTGGCCGGAATGGCTCAACGAAGCGATCTCCACGAGTAACAGCCGGCACGATCCGGGGCCGATCTGGCGCCCGGCGCCTCCCGAGCTCCGCCCGCGGCACGAGGCTGTCCTGGGCGCCCGAGCCCGGAAGCGGCCTCGGCGGTGCCTGGCGAGTCAGCAGCTCACGCATCCAGTCTTGCTCGCGGTCATCGTGGCCGTAATCGCTGCCAGTAGCCTCTGGCGTCCGGGGCTCTCGGCCGCGCTGCCTCAGGGAAACCGCCAGGCCGAAGTCAATAGCGGTGCCCCGGCTTCCGGTACGCCCGTGCCGAGTACCCCCACACCCAGCCTGACACTTGCGCGATACGTCACCCGCGAGGGGGAGACGCTGGCGGACGTCGCCGCCGCCACCGGGCGGTCAGTGGAGACCCTGCTGTGGGCCAACAGCATCCAGGAGCCGGAGGCACGGTTCCCAGCCGGAGTCGTGCTCGACATCCCACCGGCCGACGGCGTGCTCCACGTCGTCCAGCCGGGCGATACATTGGCGAGCATCGCCGGCTACTACGGTACGACCGTCGATGCTATCACCGGCTTCGGCCCCAACGGCGTGCAGGGTGATGCCGACCTCGCTCCCGGGAAGTTGCTGATGATCCCGGGCGTGTCGATGCGCCAGCGGGGTGGTGTCATCACCTACACCGTGCGGGAAGGGGACACGATCCGCAGCATCGCCGCGCGCTTCGGGCTCCAGACGAAGACGATCCTCTGGGCCAACACGATCCCCGACCCCGACCTGATCTACCCCGGCCAGCAGCTCACCATCCTCCCGACCGACGGCATCCTGGTGCGCGTGCAGGAGGGCGACACGATCCGCGGGCTGGCCGAGCGCTACGGCGTCGACCCGGCCGACATCTACGGCTACGCGCCGAACGCCATCGACAACCCGGATCTGATCCTGGCCGGGCAGGAGCTGGTCATCCCAGGAGCCGAGCCGCTGCCCGCCGCACCGCCGGAGCCTCAGGTAACGGAGGCGGCGGACGCCGAGGCTGCCAGTGCGGCGCCGGATGCCCAGGGCCAGGAGATGGCGAGCACTGGCGAGGCGGCGTCCGACGAGACAACCGCGGTGCCGCTGGCCGTGGAGTCGACCCCAGAGGCCACGCCTGAGCCCACGGCGACGCCGGAGCCGGAGCAGCAGCAAGGCGACGCCCAGCAGTCGTCCGAGGAGGCGCAACCCGCTCCGACACCTGAGCAGCCGACCGCGGAGTCGACCTCTGCAGAGACTCCTACGCCCGAGGCAACTCCGGCAGATACACCGACCCCCGAGGCGACGCCGGCCGAGACGCCCGCGGCCGAGGCCACCGAAGTCGCCCCGACTCCGGAGCCGTCTCCCACGGCGACGCCGGAGCCCGAGCCGACGGCCGCCCCAGAGGGACCGGCGCAGCAGGCGCCGACCGGCTCGTTCATCTGGCCGACGACCGGCGTGATCACCCAGTACTTCCACCGCGGCCACAATGGGTGGGACATCGCCAACCGGATGTACACCGAGATCGTGGCGGCCGACAGCGGCACGGTGATCTTCTCCGGCTGGAACA
>BEIC01000165.1 GCA_002898875.1 bacterium HR26 | reverse complement strand
CTCCAGCGCTGCCGCTGCTCTGGTGTCCACTGGTCCTCCGGTGTGAGGTCGTCGAGGACCAGCAACCCGCCTGGTTCCAGAGCCTCCAGCAGCGCCTCCGGCTCGCGCTCCTTGGCCTTCCCGCCGTCGGCGAAGAGCGTGACGAAGGGGGCGTAGGCGAGGATCTCGTGCCAGTCCCCGTGGAGCACCAGCACGTTGGGGCAACTGCTGAAGAGCGACCTCGCAGCGGCCGCCCTCGCTTCATCGATCTCGACGGTGACGAGCGAGGCCGACGGCGGCAGGCCGCTGGCGATCCAGGCGGCACCGACGCCATATCCGGTGCCGATCTCAGCGACCGTTCCACGGTTGCAGCGCGCGGCCAGGGCGTAGAGGAGGCGGCCAACCTCGTGCGTGCTGGACTCGGTGAAGGCCGCGGCTTCCGCCGTCTCCAGCGCCCGCTCTACGAGCGGCGGCAGCCAGGAAACGGCGCGGTAAGCGATCATCAGTGCCTCCCGATCGTCCGCCTGAGCGGTCCGCGCGGCGTGGCCGCGAAGTGGCTCGCTGCACGCGGTATGGTGCCCATGGTCGGGCAATCGACTCTCGACGCCGCGGGATCGGTCAGGGGCCAGGGGTAGGGGTGGGTGTCAGATTTGCCACCTGGACAGAGACCTGAACGACCTCCGGCGTCACGCTCTGATACTGCACGCCGGGTGGCAGGCTCACTCTGAGCGGGAGCTGGTAGACCCCTGCTTCAGCATACCCGACATCGACGTAGACGGTGATGTCGGCGGCCGTCAGCGCGGTCACCAGCGCCTGCGGGCCTTCAACCCGTACGTCGGCGACTGACGGGTTGACCTGCACCTGCGTGCCGGGAAGGACGTTGATCGTCTGGATGGGCACGCCCTGCAGCGTGCGCCCTTCCGTCGATCGCCGGATCTGCACCGAGATGTGGACAGTCTGGCGATCGACCGTCACCCCAGCGGGGAGCCGGCTGAGGTCGAGCGGGACGTCCCAGAAGATCCGCGACTCGGTCAGTCCGGAGACGTCGATCGGCACGGTCGAGATGAACGGGATCTGGCTGATGGCATCAGGCGGGCCTTCGACGACCACCTCGTCGGTCGGGATCACGGTTGGCGGGCCGGCCAGCTCGTAGCCAGGCGGAAGCTGATCCGTCCCGACGACGTTGGGGACGACCCGGCGCACCTGCCCACGCACTTCGAGCTCAACGATGACGGTGACGTTCGGTGGCTCGATCCGGATCCCGGGTACCTGGGCACCGTTCTCGTCCAGCACCACCGGGGTGACCGCTTCCTGGAAGCTGCCGGCTTTCCCTTCGACCTCGACCGGTGCCTGGACGCGAGCGACCTGATCGAGCGCTTCCTGCGGTCCAGTAAGCGTGACCATGTTCGGTTGCACGGTGACCGATCTGATGACGAGGTTTGGCGGGACGTTCGTCGGCTCGGCCGGCTCCACCGGGACATTCTCCCGGACCGCCAGGCGGTCGATCTGAACGGTGACCTCGGGTGGCGTCACCTCGCGCACGCGAACGTAGCGTGGCGTGCGCACGTCGACCGGCCGCGTATAGATGCCGGGCTCCCGGATCTCTGAGAGATCCACCGTGGCTTGAATGGATCCGCTCTCGAGCGTCTCGATGCGGCTGCGAGGACCCTGCACGCGGACCTGGACCGGCGGAAGCTGGTTGATGACAACCAGTGACGGATCGAGCCCGGACGGGGTAACCTGGACTGGCGAGAACGTGCGAGCGGTCTCGGGGTCGTTGCGAGCGGTGACCCAAGCCCACAGCGCGAAGGCGAGGACGAGCGCGATGACCATGCGGGCCAGGTTATCCGCCCCGAAATAGCGGGGCAGATTACCCAACCTGCGTCGGAGTTCTGGCGCTATCCTCTGCCACCTGTTCACCCTGGCCACCCTCGGCTAGCCGTGGCCGCTGCCTGGCTCGCTCGCGCAGTCGTATGCCGGTCGCCTGCCGGTCGAGGCGCAGGAGCGAGCGAAGGATCCGGCGTAGACGCTCGGGGTCGAGGTTGCGATAGAGTCGACCATTCGCGGCGACCGAGATCTGGCCCGTCTCCTCCGACACAATGACCGCGACAGCGTCCGATTCCTCGGTGATCCCGATACCGGCACGATGCCGAGTGCCGAGCTGGCTCTCGATGGCGACGTTATCGCTCAGCGGCAGCACGCATCCCGCCGCGATAATGCGGTTACCGCGTACGATGACCGCGCCGTCGTGCAGCGGCGAGTTGGGGAAGAATACGTTGATCAGAAGCTGCCGCGTGAGGGTGGCATCGAGCGGGATACCCCGGTCGGCGTAGTCCTGCAAACCGGTCTCGCGCTCGATGACGATCAGCGCGCCATACCGGAGCCGTGCGAGCTGGGCGGAGGCGCGGGTAATCTCCTCGATCGCGTGCGCCAGCTCGGCCTCCTGGTTCGAGGCCGACAGCGGTGAGCGGAGCCAGGAGCCGGTATGGCCGAGCCGCTCCAGCGCCCGGCGCAGCTCCGGTTGGAAGACGATCGGGATCGCGACGATCAGCGCCGGCAGGGTAACACTGAGCAGCCAGTTGAGCGCTACGAGCTGGAACAGGTTGGCCGCGCCGATGACCGCGCCAAGGAGAATGACCAGCCCACGAATGAGCTGAGCTGCCCGGGTGCCCTGCGCCACCCAGAGCAACCAGTAGAAGATGAGCGCAACCGAGAGGATATCGACGATAGCCCGGAGATCCAGGCGAGTGAAGATCCACGGCAGTTCGGGCATGGCCTCGTTCCAGGCTGTAGCACGACTGGCATGCTCTAGGAATTCTAGCACGTAAATGGGCCGGCGGCGTGCGGGTCCTGCGCCTGACCTACTGCGAGTTCCCGTCCTCGGGCTTCAGCAGGGCCGCGAGCGCGGCCTGCTTCGCCTTGGCCACCGGGTCGTCAGGGTGGAGAACGAGTAGCCGGCGGTAGACACGCTCGGCCTGCTCGAGCTCCCCCAAAGACACGAGAAGTTCGGCCAGTCGGTGATAGGCATCGGGGTTGCGCGGATCCAGCGCCACGACTTGATGCAGCGCTGCCAGCGCCTCCTCTGGCTCGCCGCGCGCCAGCGACACCCGCACGATCTCGCGCAACTGTTCGATGGCGTGCCGGAGCTGGCCGGTCTGGATATAGGCGGTGACCGCAGCGTGCCGGTGATCGAGGTTGTCTGGATCCAGGCCGATCAACTGCTCGTAGATGCGGGGGATCGCTGCCCATTGCTGCCCCAGCATGGCCAGCTCGGCGGCCCGCCGGAGCAGCTCGACGGCCGCGTCACGGCGCCGTGACGCGGCGGCAGTGGCGGCGAGCTGCTCGAGCAAGGCGATCGCCTGCTCCATCATCCCGATGCGGGTATAACCGGTGATCAGCTCTTCCAGTACGGCCGGTCCCTCCGGCGTGAGCTGCACCAGATGCCGCAACGTCTCCAGCCGGCCGCGGAAGTCCCGCCGCGCCCGCTGCTCCTGGGCAAAGGCCTGGAGCATCTCGCGCGCTTCTTCTACTCTTCCGGCCTGCACCATCAGCTCACCGAGCTGATAGCGCAGATCCGCCTGGGCAGGGTTCAGCTCGACCAGACGTCGCAGGACATCTATGGCCTCGTCGACGTGCCCGCGCTGCTGAAGCAGGCTTGCCAGGTACTTGCCGACACTCTGGACGTTCACCGGTGGGGAGAGGAGCTCGGCCAGCTCGTCGGCCAAATTCGGGGATTCGGCGAGGAGCTGGAACGCCGCCTGCAGGTGTGGTAGCGCCTGTTCGGGGCGAGGCCCGGCCAGGCCCGCCCAGGCAGCGACGGCATGCCCGAGCAGGCGCGTGGAGACAGACTCGCTGGTCTCGAGGGGCAAGGCCAGCTCGATCGCGCGCCGTGGCTCGCTGGCCGCGAGCCAGATCAGCGCGCGGTACAGATCGACAGGCCTCGACCATGCCCCCACGCTGGACAGCTTCTCGAGTTCGCGATCGAGATCAGGGGCTGCTAGACGCCCACTGCGCACTTCGTTCAATGCCTGGCGCAGCAGGGCGAGCTCGTGCTGGCTGCCGGCGACCGAGCTCAGCCCAAGCAGGATAGCCCACTGGTGCGCATCGATGGGGGCCCGGGGGAGTGCGCTCAGCAGTTCCTGCGCCTGTGCGGCCTCTCTCGCTTCCAGGACCTGGCGCGCGTAGGTCCACCAGGCCGTGGCACTCGCCCCGCTGGAGGCGTGCCAGGATCTGGCCAGCTCCAGCGCGTCGGCGATACGCCCGGTCTGCTGGAGGCTGGTGATGATCGGCGGGAGGTAGGCCGTCCACAGATCACTCCGCCCAGTAGCCAGAATCTCCCGACTAAACGCCAGCAGCTCGTCGACCGTGCTCCCCAGGTGGAGCCGCAGTCGACGCAGGTCGATCGGGTCGAGCAGTCCGGGGGCGATGCTTGCCAGGCGCTCCAGGCGCGCGAGCAGTGCCTCGGCCAGGTCGTGCTTGCCGAGGACGAGTGCCAGCTCGACATGGGTGACATAGGTCTCGAGCCGGTCGGGATTCAGCGCTTCCGTCAGCAACAATGTGTCGAGCGCGAGGGCGGTCGCGCCGCGGATGAGGGCTTGCCTGGTCTGCGTGACCAGGAGGTCAGTCTGGCCGGTTGCCCGCGCACCGGCCTGGCGCCAGAGGATGTGGAGGACAGCGACTGGGTCGAGGGCGACTGGCTGTGGGTGAGAAGAACGCTCGCTGGCTGATCCTGACATTGGGGTCGAGCTCGACTCATTTCCCGAGTGTGCCGGCGGTGTCGCGTTCATGATCGCCTCTCATCGCGTGCGCTACCTTGACATCATGTACACCAAATTCCGCCCTCGCGCTATCCTGCTTAAGTCCTGGATCGAGACACCGGTAACGGTGCGCGGGAGAGCGCCTTCAGGGGGCGAGCCGCGAGCGCCGCAGGCGGTAGTCGCCCGCCTTGATGAAGATCGGCCGGCAGATCCAGCGGTCGCACAGGCGCGACCGGATGCGCTCGTCCAGTTGATCGAGGTCGCGATTCGACGTGATGATGGTCGGCTTTCGCTGGTTGTAGCGGTAGTTAATGATCTGGAAGAGCTTCTCGGTTGCCCAGGAGGTTGCGTGCTCAGTTCCCAGGTCATCGAGCACGAGCAAGCCCGCGTTGCGCACCTGCTCGAAGCGGGCGTCGTAGCTGGCACCGCGCTCAGGCGCGAAGGCAGCGCGCAGGTGATCGAGCAGATCCGGGACCACGGTGAAGAGCGGGAACATGCGCTGGTGCTGCAGGACGTAGTTCGCCACTGCTGCTGCCAGGTGCGTCTTGCCACAGCCGTAGCCGCCCAGCAGGAACAGCCAGCCATCGGGGTTGCGCGCGTACTCGAGGCAGGCGGCGTAGGCCTCGGCCACGCCGGGCACGTGGGGATCGAAGGTCTCGAACGTCCAGTTCTCGAGCTGGTCGAGGCCGCTCATCTCGAGGTACTCGCGGAGTAGCCGTGACTCCCGCTCGCGCACCTTGCACTCGCAGGGGATAAGCCGCCCGAAGTTCGGATGGCCGACTGGCACGTCGAGCCGGACGAAGCCGGCTCCCTTGCAGATTGGGCACTCATCCCCGCTGGCGGAAGAGCGGGGCATATTTACCGCGGATGTACTTGTCGGGGTCGAGTGGCCTGGCAGGGCCTTGACGTCCCTGATCGGTCTCATGCTGGCGCCCCTCCAGTGCCCAGCGTTCCAGGATGCGCTGAATGTATCGCCAGTTGCGCCGTCCGTAGCTTACTGCTTCCGAGATCGCGTCTTCAATCCATTCCTGCGGGTACAGCTCCAGCGCCTCGATCAGTCGCTCGGCGAGCAGGGGGGTCAACATTCCGATGTTCTGCTCGTAGAGCCGGAAGACGTTGGGCCGCTCGAT
>BEIC01000164.1 GCA_002898875.1 bacterium HR26 | reverse complement strand
CATCGGCCGGGAGGCAAGGGCCTCGCGGATCTGCTGCTCCCGCTGGAGCCGGCGAGCGATGTACTCGTCGATCACCCGCTCCGGGTCGGTGATCTCAGGGCCGTGACCGGGCAGGATGCGCCGCGGCGCAAGCCCTCGTACCCGGCGGAGCGAGTCGAGGTAGGCCTGCATGCTACCGTGCGGGGGGATGATCGCAACCGTGCCATTGCCGGAGAAGAGGTCGCCGGCCAGGAGCGTTCGTCCTGCCGCATCCCAAAGCGCGACGTGACCGGGTGAGTGACCCGGCGTCTCGATGACCATCAGGTTGCCTTCGGGGAGGGGAATGCTCATCCCCTCGTGGAACTCCGCGTCGACCTCGTCCGAGTGGAGGAACCCGCGCAGGATCGGCCGCTCCTTCGGGTGGAGCATGACGGGGCATCCGAACTGGCGACGCAGCTCGCCGGCCGCCGTGACGTGGTCAGGGTGCCCGTGGGTGAGGACGATAGCGCGGACTTTCGCCCCGGGGCGAGCGGCAATCGCCCGGGAGACGAGCTCGACGCCGGCCTCGCTGCCCGGGTCGACGATCAGCAGCTCCCGGGAGCCGACGAGGTAGGCGTTGGTCGGCTGATCGCCCATCATCGCGGCGGGGTTAGGAACCTCGATTCGCTCGATTGGCAACCGCTCTGGCCGGCTCATCTCTCCCCCTGCCTGTCCTGGCCTCGATCTTATCACCGTACGGCGCGGTGGAGCTTCCGTGCCACCTGGTCAGGCGACGTTGAAGCGGATGAGCGTGACCGAGTGGGCCGGGAACGCGTAGCTGAGCGTCGAGCCGCCATCATCGAGCGCGCGCTCGCCGACCGAGACCGTCTCCGGCTGCTCGAAGCTGTTCGTGGCCTCCGGGTGGGGGCCGTTGACCTCGCGGACGAGCGCGCCGGGCCGAACCGTGGCCCCCACGAGCTCGATCGTGGTCTCAATGGCACGGTCCGGGTCGCGGTTGACGACGGCCAGGGTAAGCTCCCGCCCCGCGGCGTCGGCCGTGCAGGCGACATCCAGCAGGCTGAACGGCCCCAGCGTGGCGACGCGGTGTCGCCAGGGAGATCTCGCCTCCTGCTCAGGGCTCAGGTGATAGGTGTCGGCCGAGACGAAGGTATCGATCGCGACCTCGAGCGTCCACTCGGCGTACAGGCGGAATGGGTGGTAGATGGACTGGAGAAAGAGCCCCTCCGGGCTGGTGAAGATCGGCGCGATGACGTTCACCATCTGGGCCAGGTTGGCCAGGCGCACCGTCCGGCAGCGGCGGATGAAGATGTTAAGGTAGGTAGCCACCGCGAGCGCGTCCGAGAGCGTATATCGCTCCTCCAGCCCCGCGACGGAAGCCTCGTGGCCGCGCTCGCGGAACCAGACGTTCCACTCATCGTAGGCGACGTAGATCGGGTGATCGATGCCCTGCTCGTAGCGGACCCGGTCGATGAGGGCCTGGCAGCTCGCCAGAGCGAAGTCAGCTAGGTGCGGCGAGAAGACATTGCCGAAGTAGTCGTAACTGCCGGTGTAGATGTGAATCGAGTGGAAGTCGACGTAACGCGCAAGGCCCTCCAGCACGATGCGATCCCAGTCGCTCCAGCCGTTCCAGCCGCAGCTCACGAGCTGGATCGACGGGTCGGTCCACTTCATCACCTTGGCGAACTCGCGCGCCTTCTGGACATAGTCCTCGGCGCTCAGCGCGCCGATCTGCCAGGAGCCGTACATCTCATTGCCGAGCCCCCAGTACTTGACGCCGTGCGGCTCGGGGTAGCCGTGCTGGCGGCGGAGGTTGGCCCAGTAGGTGTCGCCGGTGCCGTTGCAGTACTCCACCCAGGCTTGGGCCTCGTCGATGGTGCCGGTTCCCAGATTGACGCAGATGTAGGGCTCCGCGCCTACCAGGCGGCAGTACTCGATGAACTCGTTCGTGCCGAACCGGTTGGACTCCTCGATGTGCCAGGCGAGGTTCATGCGCCGAGGGCGCTGGTCTCGCGGGCCGATCCCGTCGACCCAGTGGTAGCCGCTCACGAAGTTGCCACCGGGCCAGCGGAGTACCGGCACGCGGAGTGTCCGAATTGCCTGAGCGACATCCCGGCGGAACCCGCGCTCGTCGCTGAGCGGCGAGCCCTCGTCAAAGATGCCCCCGTAGATGCAGCGGCCCAGGTGCTCGATGAAGCCACCGAAGATGCGGCGATCGACCGTGCCGATGCGCCGGTCGAGGTCGATCTTGATCCGTGGCACCTGCTCCTCCTCTGGCGCAACGAGGTGATGGCTCAAGCCGCATGCGGACCTCGGATGTCCAGGCACTCGAGCATCCCACGATCGAGTTCACTTTAGGCAGGCTTCCAGTAGGTGACATACCCTTGATTGCGCACTCGCGCTCGGCGAGGAACCTGCGCGGCTACGAGAAGGAAGCCGAACAGATCCATGGACGAGGCGAGGGCATTGAAGGTCCCAGTGAGGAGCCACAACCCCTGGCGAGCTGGGTCGATGACGGAGAGCAGAAGGCTCCCAAGGCTGATAACGGTAAACGGGCAGATGAGTGCCAGCAGGACCCGCTCACGGCTCAGCTCACCCGAGTAGTGCGCGTAGAAGACGAGCGCACGTGGCCAGATCCCGAGCACAACGTGAGGGGACCGGAGTGATCCGGGAAACGTTACTGCGTGCAAAAATTCGTGTACGGTAACCAGCGCGAGCACGTAGGCCACAAACGGGAGCATACGCGCACTGAAACTCACGACGAAAACAGTGCGCTCCTGAGGAGCCAGAGCGGTTCCCAGCATCAGAAAAGCCAAACCAGCCAGCAGCCCGAGGGGGAGGGAGAGCGCGATGCTGATCGCTATGCGCCGTGGCTCTCGGAGACGCCGCCAAGGTGGACCTGGATCGAAGCCGTCATCCTCGGGTGGAGGACCGATATGCCACCGCATTGAATCGATTCATCACTCCCATTCGTCTTGCACGCCGCGGTCGGTCGCGGCGCTTGGCATTGTACCAGGGTTCGTAGGACGAGTTGGGTACTCCGGTGGCGGCGACCCAGTGCCGGTGACTGCCCAGCCTCGGCCTGGCTCAGCCAGTCTTCATCACGAGGGAGCGAGAATGGTTCCAGTTTGAGCCAGGCCGCGGCTCAGGGCGGGAGAGCTGCGGCTAACGACGCTGCCGAGTTCCCATCGGACCGTTGATCGACCTTGCGGTACCGGTCTTCACCACCTGCTCGGTGGTCGTGCGCCGAACACTGCCGCGCAGTGGGATCTCGGGCATGAACAGCATAGTCACGAAGCTCAGCGCCAGCGCCAGCGCGCTGATTGCGAACAGGCTGGTGATCGATGTCGCCAGGCTGTCCCGGAGTGCCTGCACGAACTGGGTGAAGAGCTCGGTTCCCTGTGGGCCGAGCGCGGCGAACGCCTCACGCAACCGCGCGGCAGCCTCGGGGGCCTGGAGCGCCTGCGGGTTACGCAATTGCCCCAGCCTCTCCGGCGGCAAGGACTGGGCGAGCCGAGCTGGTAGCCGCGCCGTTAGCTCGTGGTTGAACCGGTTGGTCATCACCGTGCCGAGAATCGCGACGCCGATCGTCCCGCCGATCGAGCGGAAGAACTGGAGGTTCGCCGTTACCTCACCGAGCCTGTTCAGCGGGAAGGCGTTCTGCACCACGATGGTAAACAGGCTCATCAGGCCGCCGATACCCAAGCCAACCACGATCATGTTGCGGATCACGAGCTCGGACGTCGCGGTCGAGGGCATTCGCCACAGCAACAGGTTCCCGAGGGTGGCGATGGCGAGGCCGGCCAGGGCAGGGATCTTGTACCGGCCCGTGCGTGCGAGGATCTGACCGAAAGCGATGCTGCTGCCCATGAATCCGAGCATCATCGGCATGAGAAGCGTTCCTGAGTTGGTTGCCGAGACCCCGACAACGGCCTGTAGGAAAAGCGGGATGTACATGATAGCGCCGAACATGCCGGCGCTGAGCAGGAACGATGCCAGCACCGAGAGGGCGAAAATGCGGTTACGGAAGAGGCTGGGAGTGATGATCGGCTCTGCCGCCCGGGGCTCGATGACGAAGAGCGAGAGGGCGAGCAACACAGCGGCGAGGGCAAAACAGGTAAGAACCTGCCAGGAACCCCACGGGTACTCGGTACCGGCCCAGGAAAAGCCGAGAAGTAAGGGGACCGTGCCGGCTACGAGCGTGAGGGCCCCCAACACATCGATCCGGTGCTCGACCCGGCGCATCTGGCCCGGCAGAGCGACGCCGGCAGTGATGACCGCGAGCACGCCAATGGGCATATTGACGTAGAAGACCCAGCGCCAGCCCCAATGATCGGTCAGCCAGCCACCGAGCCAGGGCCCAACGATCGACGAGAGCCCGAAGACGGCCATCATCAGACCCTGCCACTTGCCACGCTCGGCGGGCGGGAAGATGTCGCCCACAATCGCGATGGCAATGGGCATCATTGCGCCAGCACCGAGGCCCTGTAAGCCGCGGAACACGATGAGCTGGGTCATGTCCCGCGCCTGCCCACAGAGCGCGGAGCCGAGGAGGAAGACCACCATGCCGCCAGCGAAGAAGATCCGTCGACCATACAGGTCGGATAGCTTGCCGTAGATCGGGATCGAGACCGTGGAGGCCAGCATGTAGGCGGTGAAGACCCACGAGTAATGGTTCAAACCGTTGAGCTCGGCAATGATCCGCGGCATCGCCGTGCCCACCACTGTCTGGTCCAGCGAGCTGAGTAGCATGCCGAGGAGCACTCCAGCGATGACGAGCAGGAGTCGCTTGCGGCTCACGCTCTCGCGCAGCGAGAGCGACACCGAGCCGCTCGGCTGATCGAGCTCCACCGCTCCTACCGGTTCCACCGCAGCCGTCTCCCTTCCCTGCCGATCCGCATCGATCCCGTCACTCGGTGATCTCCCTCGATCATCGACCTTCCGATATCCTCGACACATGCCCTGCCTGAGCCCGCTCTGCTCCGACCGGCATGGAGCGGCGATCCGCTTCCGACGCCCGCGCCAGCGCCCGCAGTCCGGTTGCGAGAGCGTCCAGTTCGGCCGGGGAGAGCTGTTCCAGCCAGCCGCGCAACTGCTCTACATGTGACCACTCGCGGAGCTGTGCGTACAGCGACTCTCCCTGCTCGGTGAGGTAGACCAGTGTCCGGCGGCGGTCTTCCGGGTCTTCCACTCTTTGGGCCAGGCCGGCCTGCACCAGTCGCTCGACCAGATGACTGGCCGTCGGTGAGCTGACATGGAGCCTCCTGGCCAGATGGCTCACCGTCGCTTCCCCAGCGGTGGCGAGACAGAACAAGCCCTTGAGCTGTGCCATGGTCAGGTCGAGCGACGACCACGCGGACAACGTCCGCCGTGCTACCGTCCGGGCGAGCACCCGCATCAACTGTAGAATGTCCGCAATCGTCTCCTGCTCAGGTCGCATCGTGACCTCCGCTCGTCGACCGGTCATCATAGCATATTAATTCGATCACGTCAATTCGTTCGAAAAACTCGATTGTTTCGACCAATTTGCGGCGCATGCTGATCGGTGGATGCAGCACTTCCGGGTAGGCAGGATCGCCGCTCGTGCGCATCCCGAGGCCTGGAGCGTCGCGAGCTGGTGAACGGCTACGGCATCGTCGAGGCCGCTCGAGTGCGATCAAGGCTGCCGGTGATGGCGTCGCCCGTGATCACGAGCGCGTGAGCCGCGAGATGATGAGAGGACGGATCTCGCGGCCGCGAACAAGCGAACAGCCTGGTGTCAGCATGACACCAGGTTGAATCCGGCACATGCCGGTGTTGAGGAGCGGGAGACGGGATTCGAACCCGCGACAACCGGCTTGGAAGGCCGGCACTCTGCCAACTGAGTTACTCCCGCCTGGTCGGGGTGAGAGGACTCGAA
>BEIC01000163.1 GCA_002898875.1 bacterium HR26 | reverse complement strand
CCCGGATGCCACTCGAACCGCCCCCGCTCGAAGTACTGCACCGTGTACTCCCGCCGGTCGTCCGGGTTCACCTCCCGGAACTCCTCCGAGATCGGGTAGCCATAGACGGCCAGCCCGCCGAATCGTTCCCAGTAGCGCAAGAAGCCGTGGCCCACCCAATAGCCGGTCTCCGGGAAGTAGCGGAACTCCGGCCCGAATCGCCCCTCGACCAGGTCGCGCACGGTGGCGAACCGGTAGCCGCGCGCTCGGAGCTGATCGACCTGCTCCGACAGGGCCGCCGCGTCCTGCGACTGGTTACCGACGTGCATCAGGACGATTGCGCCCGGCCCGGCGACGTCGAGCACGCGCCGGGTGATCTCGTCCGCAGTGAGCCCTCTCCATCCCAGCGAGTCGATCGTCCACATGACGTTCAAGGTGTAGCCATTGGCGGCTAGATCGGAGAGGACCGAATCGTCGAACTCGCCGTATGGCGGTCGAAAGTACGCCCGCAGCTCGACGCCGGTGAGCTGACGGATCAGCTCTTCGGTCCGGCGCAGCTCCCCGGTCCGCTCGGCTGTGCTCAGGGGAGAGGAGCCGGTCGAGCGACCGGTGAAGGAGCGATGGCTCCAGGTGTGGTTGAGCAGGTGGTGACCCTCGCGAGCCATCCGCTGGACAAGGTCGGGGTTGGCAGAGGCCCTGGTCCCGGTCAGCCCGAACGACGCCCGCACGCCCTTGGCCGCCAGCGTATCCAGAATAGTGGCGGCAAAGCCGCGGTCAGCTCCGGCATCGAAGGTGAGCACGATGACCGGCTCGGCCGTGTCGAAGCGCCGGATGGTCGCCACGTCCCCGGGGCAGCGATCACGCCTGCGGCCGGGCCGAACACGTTCGCGAGCAGGCACAATGCGATCAGGGTGACGAGCGAGCCAGGGAAGATGCAGGCAGCGCGCGACATCGTTGGGCTCCCTCCGCGAAGTCTCCGGCCAGGCGTCCGTTCTTAGCGGACCGGCCGGCTGGGTGATAGCGATGACACCGCGAGTCACAGCAGGCTTCGAGAGAAGAGTGGGGCTCACCCCTCGTCGGCGAGTGCTGTTCGCTCGAATATACGCTTCGCCCTAGCTACCGGTTCCGGGTTCGAGAGGAGCGATGTGCCGGTCATTGGGTTGCCGGCGATCGCTCGGGCAGGACAGCGGTGGCCGCTGCCGTGCGGACCGAGCGGACAGCTGGGAGCCCGTGGCCAAGAATGATATGGTAAACTGAAGCCCTCTGCGGCATCCGAGCTCGACGCCGATATCCCGAGGAGCGGGTAATGCGACAGCGTTCCGCGGGGATCCCCTGGCGGGCCCTGGCAGCGGCCGGACTCACGGCACTGCTGCCTGGCGCCGGCCAGCTCTTGCTCGGAGCCTGGGTGCGGGGCGGACTGCTCCTCGGTGGCACCGTTGCCCTAGCCACACTCGCCGGGTTAGCCTGGCGACAGGAGCGGGCGGCCGTCCTGGTGCTCGGCCTTCGCCCGAGCATGCTGCTCCTCGCGCTGTGCCTGAATGCGGTGCTCGCGCTGGTGCGGTGGCTGGTGATCGCCGACGCCTTTCGGCTCGGGCGACAGCGATTACGCCACACCACCGCGCGATGGCGCCGGCGGTCGCAGGCGTTCGTCGTGGCCGGCCTCGCAGCTCTCCTCATCGTAGCCAGCGTGCCGCATATGCTCGCCGGCTACTACACGTACGAGCTCTACGTCCTGCTCGTGACCGTCTTTCCTGACCGGCGGCCTGCGACTGCGTCGAACCCACCTGCGAGTGAATCACTCGCCCACCGACAACCCCTGCCAGCGCCACCTCCGGCAGTACCGGCACCTTCATCGCCGCTCGCAGGAGCAGAGCTTCCCCCGATCGACGAGCTGCAGAACCGGTTCTTTCTCCCCCTATCGAGGCCGACCCCCATCCCCCAACTATCCCCTACGCCGACTCCGGAGCCGACGCCCACGGCCGAGCCTCCGCCGCCCAGCCCAATCGAGCCAGCCCTCGCCGATGGCCGCATCGCCGTTCTGCTGCTCGGCTCCGACGCCGGCCCCGGCCGCAGTGGTGCGCGCACCGACTCGATCATCCTCGCCGTGCTCGAACTCGATACGGGACGCGCCGGCCTCTTCAGCGTGCCCCGGAACTTCGTGGGCGTGCCCCTGCCGGACGAGCTGTCCGGTTCCTTCCCGGACGGCCAGTGGCCCCAGTTGCTCAACGCGCTGTACAGCTACGCCTCGCGCTACCCGGAGCGCTTTCCGGGCGCTCCCGACCCCGGCGCCGCCGCGCTGAAGGGCGCCATCGGCAAGCTGACGGGCGTGCCCGTCGACTACTATGCGCTGGTCGACATGGCCGGCTTCGTCCGCGTCGTGGACGCGCTCGGCGGGGCCACGATCGACGTCCCGAAGCCGGTCACCACCTGGCTCTCTCCACCAGTGCCGGGCGAAGACTGGGCCTACTACGAGATTCCGGCGGGACGACAGCACCTGAACGGTCACCAGGCACTCGCCTACGCGCGCTCACGTACCGGCACCAGCGACTACGACCGCATGTACCGCCAGCGCTGCCTGCTCGGAGCACTGCGCCGCCAGGCTGACCTCCCGACGATATTGCTCGCTTTCCCGGCATTGACGGAAGCGCTCGAGGATACGGTACGAACCGACGTGCCACTGGACGCGCTGCCCCGCCTGGTCGAGCTCGCCCTGACCTTGTCGCCGGAGCAGATCGTCACGATCGGGTTCGTGCCTCCTACGTATGTTTCCGGCTGGACGACCGGCCGCTACCCTATCCCGAACCTCCCGCTGATCCAGCAGGTGGTCTCGGCCGCGCTCTCGACAGATGGGCTGCCGGACGACCTGGCTGCGAGCGGTGTCGACCTCCCTTCAGCATGCTCCTGGCGGGAATGAATGTTAAGAGTGAGCCGGCTGCGGGTTCGCCGCAGCCGGCAACGGGGAGAGCGTGCGGAGGCGAGCACGCTCGCCTCCGCGGTGATTTCAGTTGTAGTTACTAGGCCGTCCGGCGGCGCGCTGCCAGTCCGGCCACCACGCCGGCGAGTCCGAGCGCCAGCAGGCCGGCGATGAGCAGGTCGGCCGGACCGGAGCCAGTCGCTCCGCCAGTCGGCGGGGCTACCTGCGGCATCGGTGTCGGCGTGGGCGTGCGAGCCGGCGCCGCGGTCGGCGTCGCTGCTGGGGTCGGCGTCATCGCCGGGGCAGGAGTAGCAGCAGCCGTCGGCGTGGCCGCTGGCGTCGGGGTCGCTGCAGGCGCCGTGGTCGGCGTGGGAGTCGCAGCGGCCTGGACGATGACCGTGCCCTCCATGCCCAGAGCGCGGTGGTTGCCGACTGGGCAGTACATAACCCACTGGCCGGGGGTGTCGAAGGTGATAGTCGCCTCGCGGGTTTGGCCCGGCTGGAGGTTCGTGTCGAACAAGACCTGCTCGAGCCCCTGCGCCTCGAGCTCGAACTCGAGGTTGTGCTGGGCCCCGCCGGTGTTCGACACGACGAAGGTGACCGGCACCCCTGCGGTCACGGTGATCGAATTCGGCGTGATCGAGAACTCGGTAAGTTGAACCTCGATCCGCTGCTCCTGCCCGGAGGCCAGCGGCGGCAAGGCCAGCAGACCAGCCAGCAAGCCGAGTAGCGCCGCGATCACGGCCAACGCTCGTCTTCGGGGAACTCTTCGCGTCATATGCCCTCCCTTCACCTAAGGCGCTCAACACGGCGATTCACAGGCAATACGGCCGAGCCGGTTCACCGGATTGCGCTGCTACCCATGCCGCGTTGGAGTCCGGCACAAGCTGGCTGAGGGCGGCCCTACCCGTCCTCTCACCCAGCGCAGCGCAGGCCCAATCGGCTGGGCAGTTTCCCATGCCTACCAGACCGGTTCTCAGCAACGAGGAGTGCCAGAGTCAGCAGCCCATGTTCGATCTGCCGCGACCTCACTGCCCGGGGTTGGCGAAACGCAGCGACATCCTGGAGAATAGTTGCAGCACCGCGCTAGGGCGGTGTTCGTCACGAAGGCCGCGATGGGGAAGGAGTGACGCGGGTGGTGACGGCACAGCGGCGGACGACGCTCTGGGATATCCTGGCAGCGCTCTGCATCCCACTGGGGGTCTGGCTGGTTGCCTCGCCCTACATCCTCAACTTCTCGCTGTACGACGCCCTGCGACTCAACTGCACATTCATCGGCGGGCTCATTCTGAGCCTGGCCATCGCGCAGCTCGCGCTCTCGCCCGGCTTGCGCTGGCTCGGCTGGCTTAACGTCGTCCTCGGGCTGTGGGTCGCGGTGATGCCGTTCGTCTACGGCGTCACGTTCCTCCCTGGAGCGACCGCCAGCAGCGTGGCCACTGGCCTCGCCGTAGCCGTGCTGGCCGCCGCGAGCGTCCTCGGCGCGCGGCGGTAGGAGGAAGCTACCGCGAGCAGCAGAAGTCTGTGACTCACCCCGACTCGGAGCCGGCCGGAGTTCCCAGCGATGACTCCGGCCGGTCTGTGTTCCCTCAAGCTGTTCCCAGCGGTGGCAGGCGATGCCTGTAACTGGCCCTGTCAGCCGATACCGAGCCGAGCGAGGAAGCGCAGCAGCAACTCGTTGAACGCGTCTGGGTTGTCGGCCGGCACGCCGTGGCCGGCGCCCGGAACCTCGACCAGCTCGGCAGCGGGCAGGAGATCGGCCAGCGCCACGGTCATGGCCCGGTAGAATGGCTGCGTCTCGGCACCGTAGACCAGCAACGTAGGCTGATCCAGCACGGCGAGCGGCACCGGGCCGGGATCGAACGCCAGCACCGCGTCGATCCAGGCCGGTGTGGAGAACAGGTTGCGCCGCCACTCGTCCAGGCGGCGGCGGCCAGCCTTGCTCTCCCAGTCCTCACCGAGCCGGGGTACCAGGAACAGCGCGAGCGCCTCGTCGATCCGGTCTTCGGCCAGCAGGCGACGCGTCTGGGCGGCCGTCTCGGCGAGCCGCCGCTTCCCCTCGTGCTCGACCAGCGCCGGCAGCGAGGGCTCGACCAGCACCATCGCCCGCACTCGCTCCGGCCGGAGCAGGGCGAGCGCCAGACCAACAGTCGCGCCGAGCGAGTTCCCCAGCACGACCGCTCGCTCCACGCCCTCCGCGTCCAGCACCGCCAGCGCGTCGAGCGCCGCCTCTTCGATCGTCTGGCGCGGAATCGGCGGGGGGCTCTGGCCGTGACCGCGAATGTGCGGGATGATCCAGTGAAACTGGGGTAGCCGGAGCACCTGGTGCACCCAGTTCGAGCTACCCACCAGCACGCCGTGAAGCGCGAGCAGCGCTGGAGCGTTCGGTTCCTCAGCCCTGACCTCGTAGGCCAGCCGCTCTCCGTCGGGTGCCACCGCCCAGCGGAGCTCGGTGACCGGCATCGTCGCATCCCATCCGCGTATCACGAAAGAGAGCCCGGCCGGGGAGTCCAGTGTCTGCCAAGCTCCCGTCCAGCTACGACTGCCGCGGCGCTCAGCCCTCGAGCAGCAGCCGCTCGGGGTCTTCGATCAGCTCCTTGACCCGCACCAGGAACTGCACCGCCTCTCGGCCATCCACGATCCGATGGTCGTAGGTCAACGCGACGTACATCATCGGCCGGACGACGATCTGGCCGTCGACCACGACCGGCCGCTCCTCGATCTTGTGCATACCCAGGATGCCGACCTGCGGCGGGTTGAGGATCGGGGTCGAGAGGAGCGAGCCGAAGACGCCGCCGTTGGTGATCGTGAAGGTGCCGCCGCTCAGATCCTCGATCGTCAGCCGGCGCTCGCGCGCCTTGCGCGCCAGCTCCTCGATCTCCTGCTCGATCTGCGCGAACGACTTGCGGTCCGCGTCGCGCACCACCGGAACGACGAGCCCCTCCTCGGCGCCCACCGCGATGCCGATGTCGTAGTAGTACTTGAG
>BEIC01000162.1 GCA_002898875.1 bacterium HR26 | reverse complement strand
GTCGGCGCCCGGGTGGTGGCCGGCCACGGGGCGATCCTCCATGGCTGCCAGGTCGGCGACGACTGCCTGATCGGGATGGGCGCGATCGTGCTCAACGGTGCCCGCCTCGGCCCCGGCTGTATCGTCGCCGCCGGGGCGTTGATCCCGGAGGGCCGGGAGATCCCCGAGCGCTCGCTCGTCATGGGCGTGCCGGCCCGGGTGGTCCGCGCCGTGACCGACGCGGAGCTGGCGGAGATCCGCGCCGCGGCGGAGCGCTACCGCCAGCGGGCTGGGGCGTACCGCTCGGCGCTCCGCGCGCTTTGAGGAGAGACACCGGAACTGCTGCGATGCCGAGTGGCGGCCAGTAGCCTGCGGCTCTCACCCCTGGCCCCCTGCTCAGCCGGGTTACCCTCATGCCCTACCTGGACACACGCGAAGTGGTGCAGGTCCAATCACAGGCAGAGCAGGGATTGTCGCTCCTCAATATTCGATAGTTGAGCATAGGGGGAACCAATCCCCTGTATGCTGGTAGGGGCGAATGATCATTCGCCCCTACATTTGGAGAGGGGCTGGCGTTGAAGGCC
The DNA here is from genome assembly GCA_002898875.1 of bacterium HR26. Lineage (GTDB taxonomy): Bacteria > Chloroflexota > Chloroflexia > Thermomicrobiales > Thermomicrobiaceae > Thermalbibacter. The sequence goes on along the minus strand of BEIC01000162.1, from coordinate 5,318 downwards.
AGCATGCCCGATCCCAGCCCCATTCTCCCCTACATTTGGGGAGAGACTGCAGGCTGGTAGCCCTTCCAGCCCGCTCGGGCGCAGCCTTCTCACCATTTCCCCTGGCCAAAGCCCCGCCCGCGCGCTTGCGGGAGCGGGAGTAGGGAGTGAGCGCGAGGGTCTTGACAAGAGAGATGATTGGTCCTAACATTATAACCAATAGCAGAGCGCAGTCCCATCCAAGCCGTGCGGAGGCAGCGTGGCGGCCAGCCAGTCCTGGTTCGACCCCGGGAACGGTGTCCCCAAGTACCGCCAGCTCCAGCAGGTCCTCGAGGAGCTGATCGACCGGCTGCAGCCGGGAGACCCGCTCCCACCCGAGCGCCAGCTCGAGCTCGAGTACGGGGTCAGCCGGGTCACCGTGCGCCAGGCGCTCCAGCAGCTCGTCCTCGCCGGCCGGCTCGAACGCATTCAGGGCCGCGGCACGTTCGTCGCCCGGCCCAAGCTCGAGCAGGTCCTGGCCCTCACCTCCTTCACCGAGGACATGATCCAGCGCGGGCTACGCCCCGGCAGCCGGACGCTCGGTGTCGAGCAGCTCGCGGCAAGCCCATCGGTCGCCCAGCACCTCCGGCTACCGGAAGGCTCGCCGGTCCTGATGCTCCGGCGACTGCGCCTGGCCGATGACGAGCCGATGGCGCTCGAGACGGTCTATCTCCCGGCCAGCCGCTTCCCCGACCTCACGCAAACCGACCTGACGAACCGCTCGCTCTATGCCTGGCTCGCCGAGCGCCACGGGGTCGAGCTCACGCACGCGACGCAGACGATCGAGGCGACCGTCCTCGGCGCCGAGGAGGCACGGCTCTTAGAGGTCGCGCCGGGGATACCGGCGTTCCGGCTCGAGCGGGTGAGCTACGACCAGTTCGGCCGGCCGGTGGAGCTGGTGCGCAGCCTCTACCGCGGCGACCGGTACAAGCTCCACGCCCGGCTCGAGCGACCGCGAGGGACGACTCCCAGCAGCGCGTCGCTTCGGCGCCGAGAGGCTGGAGGAGACGACCGATGAGGCAGAGTGCGCCGGTCGCCCGGGCCCCAGCCATTCCCCAGCTCGCCGCGCGCCGGCTCTTGGGAGCGGTCTTCCGCAGCTACGCTCTCCGCCGGGTCCTGAAGGCAGCGCTAACGATCTACCTGGTGGCGACCCTCACGTTCTTCATCGTGCGGCTGATGCCCGGGAACCCGGTCGACGTCTACATCCACACGCTGATCTCGCAATACGGCTTCACCTACGACGATGCCGCCAACCAGGCCGCCGCGCTCTTCGCCTTCAACCCCAACGAGCCATTGCTCGTCCAGTACTGGGCCTACCTCCGAGCGCTCGCCCGTGGCGACTTCGGTATGTCACTCGTCTCGCCCGGTACCCCGGTGACGAGCGTGATCATGACCTACCTGCCATGGACGCTGTTCAGCGCCGGCCTCGGCCTGCTGATCAGCTTCCTGCTGGGCATCATGCTCGGCATGGTCATGGCCTACCGGCGTGAAGGCGTCCTCGACCATCTCCTCACCGCTGTCGGCTCGTTCTTCCAGTCGGTCCCCAACTACCTGGTGGCGATCGTGATCGTGGTCTTCTTCGGCGTCCAGCTCGGTTGGCTGCCGATTACCGAGATGCGCGGCGCCTACTCGCCCGGCATGCAGCCAGGGCTGAACCTGGCCTTCATCTCGGACGCGCTCTATCACGCTGCCCTCCCGATCCTGACTTACGTGCTGACCACCATCGGCGCCTGGATGCTCCTGATGAAGTCGTCCACCCTCTCCACGCTCGAGGAGGACTACGTCACGGTGGCCCGCGCTCGCGGGCTGCGCGATGGCCGCATCATGCGCTCGTACGTGGGTCGCAACGCAGTCCTGCCGCTCTTCACCCAGATGGCCATCTCAGCCGGCTTCGTCGTCGGCGGCTCGGTCGTCATCGAGAAGATCTTCGTCTACCAGGGGATCGGCTTCATCCTGCTCGACGCGATCAATCGCCGGGACTACCCGGTCATGCAGGGGATCTTCCTGATCATCACCTTCGCCGTCGTGGCGGCGAACCTCCTGGCCGACCTGCTCTACAGCCGCCTCGACCCGCGCATCCGCGTCAGCGGAGGGGAGTAGCGACATGGCCCAGGCTGCCCGGCCCGGACAGCTCGAGCTCGCCCCTCCTGGCCTCGGCCAACGGCTCGCCACCGCCGTCAAGGTCTTCTTCCGGCTCCTCGCTCACAGCAAGGCAGGGTTCCTCGGCTTCCTGGGCGTGCTCTTCTTCGTGGTCCTCGCGCTCGCCGGCCCGATCATCGTGCCCGACGCCGGCCGGCCCGACATGACGAAGATCTACCAGCCTCCCAGCCTGGAGCACCCGCTGGGCACCGATTACGAGGGGCGTGACGTTCTGAAGCAGATGCTGCGCGGCGGGCGGGCCATCATCGTGGTAGCCGTCCTCGCGGCTACGCTCTCCACGTTGATCTCGATCGCCTTCGGGGCACTGGCCGCCTACGCCGGCGGCTGGCTGGACTCGCTTATCATGATGCTGACTGATGTCGTGCTCACTATCCCCCAGTTCCCGCTCCTGGTGGTGCTCTCCGCTTTCGTCAAGCTGGATCGCCCCTGGCTGCTGGCGACGCTTATCGCGCTGCTCTCCTGGCCCACGCTTCTGCGCGCCGTGCGGGCACAGGTGCTCTCGCTGAAGGAGCGGGAATACGTCGAAGCGGCGCGCGCCCTCGATCTCGGCACCACGCGCATCCTCTTCGGCGAGATCCTGCCCAACATGGCCAGCTACATCGTCATGAGCTTCACCATCGGCATGACCGCAGCTATCTACGCTCAGGTGGCCCTCTACTTCCTCGGGCTCGCCCCGCTGGCCGGCGAGAACTGGGGCATCATGCTGAACCTCGCCTGGGTGCGCGGCGCCATCTTCTACAAGGACAGCCTGATGTACATCCTGGCTCCAGTCCTGGCGATCTCGCTCCTGCAACTCGCGATGGTGACCATGTCCCGCTCGCTCGAAGATGTGTTTAACCCCAGACTGCGGGAGAGCTAGATGGCAGCCTGGCAGCGATCGTCCGCGTCGAACGGTACCCCTGCGCCCGTCCTCTCGGTGCGCAATCTCGAGGTGCGCTATTTCACCCGGGCGGGAACGGTGCAGGCCGTACGCGACGTGAGCTTCGACCTCCACGCCGGCGAGAGCATCGCATTGATCGGCGAGAGCGGCTGCGGCAAGACGACGCTCGGCCTGGCGCTGCTCCGCCTGCTCCCGAAGGGCGCGCGCATCGTCGACGGCGAGATCCGCTACCGCCGGCGCAATGGCCAGGTGATCGATGTCCTGCAGCTCGACCAGGAGGAGATCCGGCGCTTCCGCTGGCAGGAGTGCGCCATGGTCTTCCAGGGAGCGCTCAACGCGCTCAACCCGGTGCTGCGCGTCTGGGACCAGATGCTCGACACGGCGCGTGCCCACGCCGCGCTCTCCCGCGACGAGGTACGCGAGCGCAGCGAGCGGCTCCTGCGTATGGTGCAGCTCGAGCCGGAGCGCGTGCTCAACGCCTACCCGCACGAGCTGAGCGGCGGCATGCGGCAGCGGGTGATGATCGCGATGAGCCTGCTGCTCGATCCTCAGATCATCATCTACGACGAGCCGACCACTGCGCTCGATATCCTGACCCAGCGCGCCATCATCGAGGTGCTCCGCTCGCTGCGCGACCAGCTCGACTTCTCGATGCTGTTCATCTCGCACGACCTGCCGCTGGCGGCCGAGCTGGCCGACCGCGTCGCGACGATGTACGCCGGAAAGATCATCGAAGTGGGCGACGTCCGGGAAATCTTCTACAATCCGCGGCACCCCTACACGCTCGGGTTGATCAAGGCGGTGCCGCCGATCGTCGGCGAGCTGTACGACATCTCCTCGATCCCCGGCACGCCGCCCAACCTGATCGAGCCACCCTCCGGCTGTAGCTTCCATCCGCGCTGTCCCTACGCGCGGGAGCGGTGCGCGCGCGAGGTGCCGCCGCTGTACGAGGTAGGCTCGCTGCACACCAGCGCTTGCCACTACTGGCAAGAGGTCAAGCTGGAGCGACAGGTGGTGGAGACCGGTGACTGAGCCGCTGATCGCGCTCGACCATGTCTCGATGGTCTTCAAGGCCCGCCGCGGTGGGGTCAAAGCGGTGGACGACGTGTCACTCAGCCTGGAGGCGGGCGAGGTGCTCTGCCTGGTCGGCGAGAGCGGTTCGGGCAAGACCACCACTGGCAAGATCGTCGCTGGCCTCCTCAAGCCGACCAGCGGCTCCGTCCGCTTCCGCGGCCAGGACATCTGGCAGATGGACAAAGCCCGGTTCAAGGCCTATCGCCGCGCGGTCCAGATCGTTCACCAGGATCCCTATGCCTCGCTGAACCCGATCCACACCGTCTTCACGATCCTGGCGACGCCCCTGCAGCGGCACGGGATGGTGCGCGGCCGTGCCGAGGCGGTTCGGCGCGTCCTCGAGCTACTGGAGACGGTCGACCTCACTCCGCCCGAGAGCTTCCTGTTCAAGTACCCCCACCAGTTGAGCGGCGGCCAGCGCCAGCGCGTCTCGATCGCCCGAGCCCTGACGGTCAACCCGGAGCTGATCGTGGCCGACGAGGCGACTTCAATGGTCGACGTCTCCATCCGGGTCAGCCTGTTGAACACGCTGCAGCGGCTGCGCGACGAGCTCGGCGTCGGGTTCCTCTTCATCACCCACGACCTGGCAATCGCCAAGTACTTCGCCTGGCACGGCCGCGTCGCCGTGATGTATCTCGGCCGGGTCGTCGAGTTCAGCCCGACACCCGCGCTCATCAATGACCCGCAGCATCCCTATACCCGAGCGCTGCTGGCCGCTATCCCCGAGCCTGACCCAGACCTGACCCGCCGCAAGGGGAAGCTCCAGCTCCGCAGCCTGGACATCCCGAGCTTGCTGCACATCCCGCCAGGCTGCAGCTTCCACCCGCGCTGCCCTCTGTTCGAGGCAGGTCTCTGCGACGTGCAGCGGCCGGATCTTGTCCCGATCGATGAGAAGCGCCTGGTGGCCTGCCATGTCGTCGCCCGGGAGCGCACCGGCACCATCGCCAAGCATGCAGCAAGCCCGGTGGGCATCTCCTCAGACCCGGTGATCGGCGCCGATCTCGGTGAGTACGGAAAGGAGTCGAGCTGAGCGCAGGTGGATCCTTCGTCCGGCCTGACGAGGCGGAGCGAAGAGTGTGATGAGCCCGGAAGTCGGCCGAGCGGCCTTCGGCATCGCCATCTTCATCATCGTGGTAGCGCTCGGGCTCTTGCTGGTGCTGCCGAAGGGCACGCCGGAGTTCGCGAT
>BEIC01000161.1 GCA_002898875.1 bacterium HR26 | reverse complement strand
CCAGCTTGCCGGAGCTGGTCGCGACAAGGTCACCTTCATCACCGAACCGGGGCTGGCCAGCCTGGGCGACTGGCTGGAGCAGCTCCTGGCCGAGAGTACCGGCAAGCAGGAGACCGGGCTGATACCGATCGTCGGTGAGCCGCACCTGGCTCCGGAAGGGTACGCGACTGACCGCGTCTTCGTCGGTATCGACCTGGCGCTGCAGCCGCACCCGCAGACCGAGGCGCTGCTGGACGCGCTGGCCGCGGTCGGCCATCCGGTGTTGCGCTCGCGGCTCTGGAATACCTGGGAACTCGGCGCCGAGTTCCTTCGCTGGGAGGTAGCGACGGCGATCGCCGGCGCGCTGCTCGGCATCAACCCGTTCGACGAGCCGAACGTGCAGGAGAGCAAGGATCGAACCGGCCGGCTCCTCGACGGCTTCGTCAAGACCCGCGAGCTCACGACTCCACCGCCGACCGCGGCCAGCGAGCTGATGCTGGCGAGTGGCGTCACGGCAACCAGCATGCCTGAGGCGATCGAGCGGTTCCTGGATGAGGTGCGGCTCGGCGGCTACCTGGCACTGCTGGCGTTCGCCGACCCGGTGCCCGAGGTGGACAGCCGGCTGCGGGAGGCGCGCCGGCTGCTCCTAGAGCGGCTTGGGGTTGCGACGACGCTCGGCTATGGGCCGCGCTACCTGCACTCCATCGGCCAGCTCTACAAGGGCGGCCCGCCGGGCGGAGCCTTCTTGCTGGTCGTGGTGGAGCCGCGAGGCGATCTCCCGATTCCCGAAGCGGCGTACACCTTCCGCACACTCTTCCTGGCGCAGGCGTTCGGGGACTACCAGGCGCTGGCCGACCGCGGCAAGCCGGTCCTGCTCTTGCGGATCACCGGCGATCCCGTCCACGGGCTGGACTGGCTGCTCCAGCACCTGGTCACCGCAGCGGCGCGCTGAGCGGTCACGACGCGAGTAGTGGGGAGTAGAGAGCAGATGGAGCTGGCAATCGTCGGCCTGGGCCGTATGGGCGGCAACATGGTGAAGCGGCTGCTGCGCGATGGTCACCGCGTGGTGGCCTATAACCGCAGCCCGGGGCCAGTACGCGAGGCCGAGGCGGCCGGCGCGATCGGTGCCTATAGCCTGGAGGAGGTCGTCGAGCGGCTGAGCCCGCCGCGCGTCGTCTGGTTGATGGTCCCGGCCGGTGACCCGACCGAGCAGATGGTGGACGCCTTCGCCGAGCTCCTGGCGCCCGGTGACATCCTGATCGATGGCGGTAACTCCTACTGGAAGGACTCGGTGCGGCGAGCCGAGCGCCTGCGCGAGCGTGGTATCGCGTTCCTCGACGTCGGGACCAGCGGCGGCATCTGGGGGCTGGAGCTCGGCTACTGCCTGATGATCGGGGGTGAGGAGACTGCCTTCCGAACGGTGGAGCCGGCCTTCCGCACGCTGGCTCCCGAGAACGGCTACCGACACGTGGGACCGAGCGGCGCTGGCCACTTCGCCAAGATGGTCCACAACGGCATCGAGTACGGCCTGATGCAGGCCTACGCCGAGGGCTTCGAGATTCTGCAGGCGTCACCCTACGACTACGACCTGGCCGGGCTGGCCAACCTCTGGAACCACGGCAGCGTCATCCGCTCCTGGCTGCTGGAGCTGGCCGAGCGGGCGTTCCAGCGAGATCCCCGGCTGGAGTCGATTCGGGGCTACGTCGAAGATTCGGGTGAGGGCCGCTGGACCGTGCTGACGGCCATCGAAGAGGACGTCCCGGCCCCGGTGATCACGCTCTCGCTGCAGATGCGCTTCCGCTCGCGCCAGGCGGACTCCTTCGCCGCCAAGGTGGCGGCCGCACTCCGCCGCGAGTTCGGCGGGCATGCCGTGGTGACGGCCGAGACGACACACGACGAGGACACCTAGCCGGAGGTGCGCATGCCGAGCGCGACGACGCTTCTCAACCCTCTCCGCGAGGGGCTACGCCTCGAACGAATCCCTGACCCCTGTGTCATGGTCATCTTCGGCGCCTCGGGCGACCTGACCCGGCGCAAGCTCATGCCGGCGCTGTACAACCTGGCCTACGACGGGTTGCTGCCGCCGGGCTTTTCGATCGTCGGGTACGCTCGCCGGCCGATGACCGACGAGGAGTTCCGGGCCAGCATGCGCAAGGCGGTCGAGCGCTTCTCCCGGCGCCAGCCGATCGACGAGGGCGTCTGGGAGACGTTCGCGCGCGGGATCTTCTACTTCGAGGCTGATTTCACCGACGATCACGCCTACCCGAAGCTGGGCGAGCTGCTGGAGCGCATCGATCGCGAGCGTGGGACCGGTGGCAATCGGATCTTCTACCTGGCAACACCGCCGGATACGTACGAGCTGATCGCGGAGCACCTGGGCGATGCCGGCCTGGCCCAGCCGGCCGACCGGGACTCGTGGGTCCGGCTGATCGTCGAGAAACCGTTCGGCCGGGACCTCCAGAGCGCGATCGAGCTGAACGAGCACCTGCTCCGCTTCTTCCGCGAGGACCAGATCTACCGCATCGACCACTACCTGGGGAAGGAGACGGTTCAGAACATCCTGGCGCTCCGCTTTGCCAACACGATCTTCGAACCGATCTGGAACCGCAACTACATCGACCACGTGCAGATCACGGTGGCTGAGAGCATCGGCATCGAGGATCGCGGTGGCTACTACGACCGGGCGGGCGCGCTGCGCGATATGGTCCAGAACCATATGCTGCAGCTCCTCAGCGTCATCGCGATGGAGCCGCCGATCGCCTTCGAAGCCGACCCGGTTCGGGACGAGAAGGTGAAGGCGCTGCGCGCGATCCGGCCGATCCGTCCGGAGGAGGTCGATGAGGTAACGGTGCGCGGCCAGTATGGCCCGGGCTTCATCGGTGGCCAGCCAGTGCTGGGCTATCGCCAGGAGCCGAAGGTCGACCCGAACTCGCAGACTGAGACCTACGTGGCGCTCAAGCTGTTCATCGACAACTGGCGCTGGGCCGATGTCCCATTCTACTTGCGCACCGGGAAGCGGCTGCCCCGCCGGGTCACCGAGATCGCCCTCCAGTTCAAGCAGGTGCCCCACCGGCTCTTCACCGGGCCGGCCGCCGCCGGCCTGGAGCCCAACGCGCTGGTGATCCGGATCCAGCCGGACGAGGGGGTCTCGCTCAACATCGCGGCCAAGGCACCTGGGCCGCGCGTGCGCCTGCGCACGGTGAGCATGGGCTTCCTGTACGGTACCTCGTTCCTGGTCCAGGCGCCGGATGCCTACGAGCGGTTGCTACTCGACTGCATGCTGGGCGACTCGACGCTGTTCACCCGGCGTGACGAGACGGAGGCCGCCTGGCTGCCGATCACCCAGATCCTCCAAGGCTGGGCCGAGGAGCCACCGCCGCGCTTTCCGAACTACGACGCCGGCACCTGGGGCCCGCCGGAGGCCGAAGAGTTTATCGCTCGCGATGGCCGGCGCTGGCGGCGGCCGTAGCTGCTGGTCCGCGCGCGCCGGCAGTGCTCGCCCACGATGGGTGCGAGGGAACGGCCGCCGGCGATGGAACGGGCGGATGAGGGGAAGGACGCGACGGCATGGCTGAGCTGCAGACGAGCCGCCTGATCCCGCGCGGTGCGGGCACGACGATCGACGTCGAGGCGATCGAGCGCGAGCTGGCCGACCTATGGCGCAGCTCGGGCCGCTTCGACTCGCAGGGCATCGAGGTCGCGCTCAGCCGTACGAGTGTCCTCACCCTCTTCGTCTACGCGACCGACGCGGCGAGGTTTGAGCAGGCGAAGGAGCTGATCGATCACCTCTCGAACGAGCACCCGTCGCGGGTGGTCCTGCTGACCGGCCAGGATCCGAGCACTTCGGGGCAGGAGCAGCCGGCCACCGAGGTCAGCATCCAGTGCAAGCTCGGCGTTGCCGAGCGATACGCCCCGTGTTACGAGCAGATCGCCATCACCTTGCCGGCAGACGGGCTGGATCTTCTGCCGAGCCTGCTTATCCCCCTAGCCTTACCGGATCTGCCATCGTTCCTCTGGTGGACCGGTCCGGCCCCGCTCCAGGACCGCCGCTTCGCCCGGGTAGCCCGGGCGGTCGATCGGGTGATCCTCGACTCGCTCGACTTCGCTCATCCGGTACACGATCTCGTGCTCGCCCGGCGCCTGTTCGAGCAGCTCAAGCCGGCTGATACGATCCTCTCGGATCTCAACTGGGCCCGCATCGCGCCCTGGCAGGAGATGACCGCTCGTATCTTCGATATGCCGCAGTGCCGTTGGGCACTGGATGCCATCACCGATGTCTGGGTCGTCTCCGGTCGCTACGAGCACTTGCCGCCCAACCCCTCGCAAGCGCTCCTCTACCTCGGCTGGATGGGCAGCCGGCTGGGTTGGGAGTTCGACGACGCCATCTCTCGCCCGGACGGCTGGTGCCTCTGTATGAACGACGCCAACGGGCAGCGAATCGAGTGGAACATCTGCTTCGAGCCGTATGCCGCGCGGCTGCACGGGCACATCCTTTCGGTTCAGTTCCAGGCTCGCCAGGACGGCGAGCAGGCGACGTTCACCATCGCCCGCGGCGGTCTGGAACGCGCGACGGTGAAGCTGAGCGCACAGAACCGGCAGCAGCAACTGCTCGAGTACGCATTCCACCACGCGCTCTTCGACCTGCGCCGGCTCCTGGTGCGGGAGCTCCAGACCCTCACAGTCGATCCCCTCTACGAGGCGGCGCTGGCCGAAGCCGAGGGGTTGGCGCGCGCGGTCGAGCGGTGGCTGGTTTAACGTGCTGTGCTACGGTGGGTCGCCGACGGGTCCGGCAGGTAGGCCTTATTCCCAGGAGGAGACATGAGCGAGCGTGGACCGGAGATCATCGTCCTGGCAGATGCGGAGGCGCTGGCTGATGCGGCCGCCCGCCGCCTGGTGGAGTTCCTGCACCAGGCGGTCGCCGAACGGGGCTGGTGCACGGTCGCGCTCTCCGGAGGCTCGACACCCAGGGCGCTCTACCAGCGACTTGCCCGGCCGCCCGCGCGCGACGAGATCGACTGGAGTCGGGTTCATCTCTTCTGGGGAGACGAGCGCGCGGTACCCTCCGACCACCCGGAGAGTAACTACCGGATGGCCAGGGAAGCGATGCTGGATCACCTGCCGATCCCACCCGGCAACGTGCATCGCATCCTCACCGAGCTGGATCCTGAGGAGGCCGCTGCGCAGTACGAGGCCGAGCTGCGGCACGTCTTCGGCGTTCACCCTGGCGAGATACCGGAGTTCGACCTGATCCTGCTCGGGATCGGCGCTGATGGCCATACCGCCTCGCTCTTCCCTCACACCGCGGCGCTGGCTGTCCGCGACCGTCTGGTGGTCGCGAATGCGGTGCCACAGCTCGGTACGACCCGGATCACGCTCACCGTGCCGGTGCTCCAGGCAGCCCGGTGGGTGCTGGTGCTGGCGACCGGACTGGACAAGGCCGAGGCTGTGGCGCGAGCGATCGAGAGCCCGGAGAACATCGACGAGACCCCAGCCCAGCTTCTGCGACACGCGCGCGGCCGGGTCACTTGGATGCTCGACCGTGCGGCCGCCAGCCGCCTGGCGAGCGCTGGATAGCGCGGAAGGACGTGCGCAGCCGCAAGGGCTACCGGTGCACTGGGTGACTGGGCCGGCAGAGAGAAAAATCATTGTCGCTGCGGAGGGAAGCCGATGCCGGTTGTGAGTCACGAGCGCCTCATTGCTTTCGCCGCCGCGATCTACCAGGCCGCCGGCGCGCCGCCGGAGCACGCGGCGATCGTCGCGCGCCATCAGGTCGGCGCGAACCTGGCCGGCCACGACTCGCATGGGGTGCGCCTGCTCCCCAGCTACGTCGCCGCGATCGAGCGTGGGCACCTCGACCCAGCGGCCCGGCCGTCCGTGATCGGCGAGACCGGGGCCACCCTCT
>BEIC01000160.1 GCA_002898875.1 bacterium HR26 | reverse complement strand
GTCAACTTCGCGCTGCAGGTGATCGTGAGCCTGGCGACGGCGCCCTCGCCGAAGCACATCCAGGACATGGTCGAGCAGCTCCGTATCCCGGTGGGCGAGCTGAAGGTCGCGCCCCGGCCCGGCGCTGTCGCCGGCGGCGAGGACTAGAGCTGAAGGGGCGTCGGGGCAGTCGCCCCGACGCCCCTTCCATACCCCTGCGTTGCGAACAGGAGAGGCATGGCCGAGCTGATCGGACAGCTGATCAACATCGCGCTCTCGCTCCTGATGTGGCTGATCATCGGGCGGGTCGTCCTCACCCTGATTACCGGCGATACCCGTACCTTCTTCTCTGAGTTCTTCCGCCGCACGACCGAGCCCGTCTACCAGCTCGTCCGCCGCGTGCTGCCGATCCCCGAGCGCCTGGTGCCGCTCGCCGCCCTGCTCCTCATCATCGCGCTGCGCATCCTCCTGCTCCCCCTGCTCCGGGCAGGCTAAGGCGACCGGCAGCGCCTTGCAACAGGAGCCCGAACCGCCCACGGTTTTCTCCCGTAGCCTAGTAGCGCTGCGGCCCCGCGCTCCGGCGTAACGCGCCGATCAGCGCCAGGTCTCCCACAGTCGTGACGTTCTCGGCCAGCAGCCGGGCGAGCTGCCGCTGCCAGAGCTGGGCCGTCACGAAGGCGTCGGCCAGGGCGTGATGCGCGGCCGGAACGGCGATACCTTCCGCCTGGGCGAGACCGGCCAGCGTGGGAGCCCCCTCTGCCGTGCTGGCCTCCGGGTGCTGGCCCTCACGCGAGCGCAGCCAGCGCTCCACTCTGGCGATGTCGAGCCACAGGCGAGGCAGCTCGTCCATCCCCAGGCGCGCCAGGCTCCGCTCCAGGACACGGCGATCCAGTTCTGCCCCGTAGCCCACGACTACCGTTCCCGTGCAGAACTCGACCAGCGCCGGCAGGACAACGCCTAGTGGGGGAGCATGCAGCACGTCTACCGGTCGGATCCCGTGCACAGGCACGCTCGTGCCCCAGCTCCGCCGCTGAGGGCGCACGGTGGAGAAAAGTGTCTGCCCGACGAGGATGCGTGTTCCAATCATCCGGATGGCACCGATGGCCAGGATCTCGTCCGAGTCGGGATCGAGGCCCGTCAGTTCGGTATCGACGACCGTGAACGCCGTCTCGGCGAGCGGCTGGCTGGACAGCGAGCGGATCGATCGCAGGCGCTCGATCAGCGGCAGGAACGCACGGCGTCGACGCGCGCCTGGCCGGCTCATGCTACGCCGTGCTCCACGGAGAACTCTTGCCGGGCCACCGCCTGCGCACGACCGATGACCTTGAACGATTCCTTGAGCAGGCGGCGCTCGAGCGACGAGAGCTGCCGGGGATCGACGAAGTTCGAGATCGGCCGGCCCGCTCGGAGATCCTCCCACTGGTGGCGAAAGCGCAAGCTCAGCAGGAACTCGAAGGCCTCGGCCAGATCGTTCGCCAGCTCGGGCTGGATCTGCCCGGCTGCCTGGAGCCGCTCCAAGCGGCCGAGCGTGCTGGTCTCGTCCACGCGATGTCGGAGCGCGAAGAGGCGGACGAGGTTCACGATGGCGCCGGTCCCGCCATGCTTGAGGTCGAGCTGGTCCTTGTGCTCCCCTGAGCGCTCCACGACGAACTGTCCGAGGAAGCCGAGCGGCGGACCCTGCGCGGTCGAGATGCCGGCGACGTGAACGAGGAACAGCCCGCTCTGCGGCATCAGCTCCGTGATGTACCGCCGGAGCTGCTCGGCGAGCGCGAGCTCCCCGTGGACGCCGCGGAAGTCGAAGAAGATGAGCGAGCTGAGCACGTCTTCCGGCTCGGGGACCGCAACCCACGCCTCGAAGCGTCGCCGCCAGCGGGCCAGCGGCTGCACCCATTCCGGGTTATCGGCCGTGTAGCGGCCAGAGCAGGGAGGGAAGCCGACTGCCACCAGCGCCTCGACAGCGCGCCGGCCGAGCTCGAGGAAGTAGTCGCGCGCAGCGTCCTCCCGGCCCTCGGGCGGATCGGCGTAGAGGAGCGCGTTGTCCTGATCCGTCTTGATCGTCTGCTCGCGGCGCCCCTCGCTGCCCAGCACCAGCCAGCAGTAGGGCACGGGAGGTGGGCCGAGCTCGGCTTCGAGCAGAGCCAGCAGCCGCGCGATGATCCGGTCGTTGATCTCGGCCGCGATGTACCCAAGCTGGGTCGCCCGTACCCCGCGCGCGAGAAGGAACGGGAAGAGCTGTCGCTGCACCTGCTCCAGCAGCGCCCGCATTCCCTTCGGTTCGACCGTCCGGTCGATCGCCTTGGCGATGAAGACCGGGCTGGTCCCCTGGCGCACGATGAGGTCGTAGCCCGTGATCATCCCGATCGGCCGGGGACCGTCTACGACGACGAGGTGATGGATGTTCCTGGCGATCATCAGCCGAACGGCTTCGGCGACCGGCTCGTCGCCCGCGACGGTGACCAGCGGGCTGCTCATGATCTGGCTCACGGGCTGCTGGTAGTCGAGTCCAGCAGCGACGACCCGCTCGCGCAGGTCCCAGTCGGTTACGATCCCGATCCCCTGTCCCGTCTCGTCGACAATCACGATCGAGTTGACCCGGTGCTCCGTCATCCGCCGCGCGGCCTCCTGGATCGAGGTCGCCGGCGGGCAGGTCAACACCGGAGCTCGGGCGATATCCCGGCAGCGCGCGGCGAGCAGGAACGAGCCGTCGGCCTCCCAGAGCGCCGCCCGCTGGCGAAGGGCCTCCAGGCTCACGTCCAGCGCCTGCTGCAGCGTATGGAGCAGGTAGCGGGTAAATGCCGGCTCGGTGGCCATGAGTTCCTCGACGACCGCTCTGGGAATGGCGTAGCAGACCGTGTCTTCCAGCGCCACGTCGTCGAGATGGCCGGCGGTGTGATCCACGGCGGAGAGCACGCCGACGAGGTCTCCCTCGCCCGCGATCTCGACCACTGTCTCCTCGCCGTCCTCGGACCGCACCGACTTCTTCACGCCCCCACGCTGGATCACGTAGAGGTAGTCAGCGGGCGACCCGCCGCGGCGGATAAGCATCGCCCCCTTCGGGAAGTAGTGGATCTCTGCCTGGGCAGCGACATGGCGCAACGTCGGCTCCGGCAGGAACTGGAACGGTGGAACTCTCCGCAGGAACGCCACGACCGAGTCGAGGACGACGTTCTCCATAGCCCGGCTACCTTTCCCGAGAGTTCGCGGTAACTATACCGAGCCGCACCGGCCAGCAGCCATGGGCTGTGCCCGCTCGCCTAGCAGTGCCGGCCCCGGAGTCTAGACAACCAGGCAATCAACTATTACAGTGAGGACGTAGCCAGAGGTCAACCGAGCCCGTGCCGCTGACTGCGAGCTGTCCAGGGAGGTGCTCGATGGAAGTGGTCAATCCGATCGTCGCACGCTGGCAGCGAGAGGCGAAGGCCAACCCGGAGGAGTTCTGGGCGCGCGCTGCCCGGAAGGCTCCCTGGTTCCGGACCTGGGACCGCGTGTTCGAGTGGGAACCGCCGACCTTCCGCTGGTTCGTGGGCGCCCAGACGAACCTGTGCTACGCGGCACTCGACCATCATGTAGAGCGTGGCTGGGGCGGGCACGCGGCGCTGATTGCCGAGAACGAGCGCGGCGAGCGGCGCGTCTACACCTATGGCCAGCTCCTGCACCACGTCAAGCGCCTCGCCGCCGCGCTCCGAGGCCTCGGCATCGAACGAGGCGACCGGGTAGGCATTTACATGCCGACCTGCCCGGAAGCGATCATGCTGATGCTGGCGGCCGCCCGGATCGGCGCGATCCACCTGGTCGTGTTCGCCGGCTTCGGTGCAGGCGCACTGAACGACCGGCTAACGATGGCCGGGGCTAAGGCCGTCTTCACGGCCGACGTGACCTGGCGCCGGGGGAAGCCGATCGCGCTCAAGGAGATTGTCGACCAGGCGCTCGCGGCCGGGACCGAGACGGTGCGCTCTGTGGTCGTCCTGCGCCGGGCCGAGCAGGATGTACCCATGCAGCCCGGGCGAGACATCTGGTGGGAGGAGTTCCTGGTGCTGGGCCAGGGGCGGGACGATGGCTACGTTTCGCTGGAAGCCAACGAGCCGGCCTTCATCCTTGCCACCTCGGGCACCACGGCCAAGCCCAAGCTGGCCGTGCACAGCCACGGCGCCTACCAGGTCGGCATCCGCAGCACCGGCGAGTGGTGCTTCGGCCTGAAGCCGGCCGACGTCTGGTGGTCGACCTCCGACATCGGCTGGATCGTCGGGCATAGCTACATCGTCTACGCGCCGCTCCTCATCGGCTGCACCACCATCGCCTACGAGGGCGCGCTCGACCACCCGAGCCCCCAGACCTTCTATCGCATCGTCGAGGAGAACCAGGTCACCGGAATCTTCACCTCGCCCACCGCCGCCCGCCTGCTGATGAAGTACGGGACGGAGCCAGCACGCGGCTTCGACCTCCGCTCGGTCGAGCGCGTGGTCTGCGCTGGCGAGGTGCTCAACCCGCCGGCCTGGGAGTGGCTGCAGAAGGAGGTGTTCCAGGATCGCATCCCGGTGCTCGACCACTGGTGGCAAACCGAGACCGGTGGGCCGGTCGTCGGTAACCCTTACGGCCTGGCGATGCTGCCGATCAAGCCAGGATCGGCCGGCATGCCGCTGCCAGGGATGGACGTCGCGGTGGTCTCGATGGACGGTACCCCGCTCCCACCAGGCGAGCGCGGGATCGCGGTGATCCGGCGCCCCTTCCCCGGCCTCACCCCGACGCTCTGGGGCGAACCGGAGCGCTACGCCCTCGATTACTGGCAGCGTATCCCCGGCGTCTATTTCACCGGCGACGCCGCGATGGTGGACGAGGACGGCTACTTCTGGTTCGCCGGGCGCGCCGACGAGGTCATCAAGATCGCCGATCACCGGATCGGCACCATCGAGGTCGAAAACGCCCTGCTGCGCCACCCGGCGGTGGCCGAGGCTGGAGTCACCGGGCGCCCGGACTCCCTGCGCGGCGAGGTGATCTCGGCCTTCGTCACGCTCAAAGAGGGGTACCGGCCATCGGAGCAGCTCGAACGCGAGCTGATCGAGACCGTCCGCCGCGAGCTGGGGCCGGTGGCGGTGATCGGAGAACTGAACTTCGTTCGCCTGCTGCCGAAGACGCGGAGCGGCAAGATCATGCGCCGTGTGCTCAAGGCGGTCATCCTCGATCGCGACCCCGGCGACATCTCGACCATCGAGGAGGAAGGCAGCGTCGAGGAGGCGCGGGCAGCCTGGCTGCAACTGAAGGAGATGCTCAAGGTCGGGGCCTGGCTGCAGCCGGACTCGGCCTCGACTTCAGACGACAAGTGAGCGTGCTCTGAGCCGCAACCCTCATCCCGCCCACTACCGTTCTGAGGGTCGACCAGTTTTCCCGTGTGCGGGCTGACGCGCTGGTCGCGCCCGGAGCTAAAGCTCCGGGCTCAGGTCCCAAGCCCCCTGAAAGGGGCTGACTCACCGGCGAGCCGGCTTCCAACCGGCTTTTGGCGGGTGAGCGCGGGTCTGAAGCCCCGCGCACTGGAGCGAGATGCGGCGAGCAGTAAGTGATCGACCCTCAAGCGACCGTTGAATTGCGAACAACGGGGATGATGCCATCACGGTGCGCTCAGTCGGGAAGCCCGCTGAAGTGGGCTGGGAGCGTTCCCCGGCCGGACTGCGCTGTCTCGAGGAGCCGGATGCCGCGGGGACCCCGCGGCATCCGGCGATACCGCAGGGGTGCCCCTTCAGCCGGCGTGCTGGCGTGAGCGCGAGGGATTCATCCCCGCGTGAAATGTTCGCACAATTCAGCCGCTGCTGCGGGCGCGGGCACTGGCGGCTGCGAGCCATCGCCTGGCTCACCTCGGTGGCGTGAAGCGGAGACCTGCACACTTGTAGGGGCGAATGATCATTCGCCCCTACAATCCAGAGTAACC
>BEIC01000159.1 GCA_002898875.1 bacterium HR26 | reverse complement strand
TCGTCCTGATCCTCGATCACGACGTCCCCTACATCCCCACCCGAGCTAGCCTCTCGCCCGAGGCGACCGTTGTCCAGATCGACCTCGATCCGGTCAAGGAGCGGGTGCCGCTCTGGACGTTCCCGGTAGATCTGCCTCTCAAGGCAGACACCGGACGGGCGCTCGAGCTGATCGCGGGCTATGCCGCCGAGCTGCTTACAGACGCCGACCGGCGACGGATCGAGAGCCGGCGGGCCGACCTGGCGGCTAATCACGCCCGGCTACGCGACGAGTGGAACCGCGCGGCGCTGGAGCAGGCGAGCGCCCGGCCGATCGCGCCGGAGTGGCTCGGCTACTGCCTGGAGCAGCTTCGCCGCAAGGCTCCCGAGCTGATCTTCGTCGTGGAGGCGGTCACCAACGCAGTGACGATGGCTCGCCAGATTCAGGCTGCCGAGTTCGGCACTTGGTTCCAGAGCGGTGGGTCCGGCCTCGGCTGGGGCATCGGCGCGGCGGTGGGCATCAAGCTGGCTCAGCCGGATCGCCCGGTCGTAGCTGTCGTGGGCGACGGGTCGTTCCTCTTCGGCGCGCCGGTGGCCACGCTCTGGACGGCGCTGACGAGCGGGGCACCGGTGCTGGTCGTGATCTGCAACAACGCCTGCTACAACGCCACCAAGCAGCCGCTGATCGCCGCCTACCCCGAGGGGTACTCGGTGCGACTGGACCGCTACGTTGGGATCGACCTCGAGCCGGCCCCCCGCTACGACATCCTGGCGACATCGGTCGGAGCGTATGGCGAGCGCGTCGAGGATCCGGCCGAGGTCCTGCCAGCGCTGGAGCGGGGGCTAGCGCGCGTGCGGGATGGCCAATCAGCCGTCCTCGACGTGATCCTGGCGCATCCGTAATGGAGCGTGACCGCGGTAGCCCGGTATCGGCCGCCGCGGTCTCTAGTGGCTCAATTGGTACGGTCCGTCGACGAACTCGAGCACCAGGATGCAGCGCCGCTCGTCGGGGCCGGCCCCTTCCCGGTAGTACGGGTCGTCCGGCGAGCAGTCCCAGGCGATCTGCCTGGCAACGTCGATACCGATGACATCCTCCGCCAGGAACCGGAGTGCACCGGCGCGCGAGGTGAAGACGCCGATGACCGAGTACCGGTCATGCGCGGCCACTCCTGCGTGAGTGCCCAGACGGCCGTACCGGCCGGCGCGTAGCGCAATCGGTCCATTCATCTCCCCGCTGTTACGACTTGATCGGACCCAACTGGTCCGCGGTCGGCTCTGCTCAGCAGAACCACGATTCGGTGAGGCGTGGTGGCGGGGGACGATGCCCGCGCCGCGGTGGATCTGCCGGAGGCTCGATTCCGGCAGCCTCGCAGGCGAGCGCTCGCACAGCCGCGAAGGTCGCGTAGTTGTCCCAGCCTTCGCGCGTTGCCCGCTCGACCAGGGCTGCCACTTCACGCTGCAGGCGATCGACTCGCGGGTCGGGATGCGTCCAGGTGTAGGTGAAGGCGGCCTCGTCGAGTGGGCCGACCCACTCGGCGGCGTCCGGCCGGTCGAGCAGCGCCGAGCCCGGCGGTACCAGCAGCCGGATCGAGAAGTGCACCGGGTCCACATGCTCGATCAACCCCTGCTCCTCGATGAAGTCGAGTAGCTCCAGGTAGTCCTCGAGCGTGGTCCAGGGCGTGAAGGGGAGCAGCGAGGGGCGCATGGCGATGCCGGCCTCGTCCAGCACGCGCAGCGCCTCGATAACGTCGGCCTTGCGGTGTCCCTTGTCGATCTTCTCCAGCACCAGGTCGCTCGCCGATTCGACCGCCGAGACGACGAAGACGCATCCCAACCGCCGGAACTCGGGGAAGAGCTCGCGGTGGCGCAGGATGTGCTCGATCCGGGTGGTGAAGTCGAAGGTGACGTCCGGGAACTCCTCGTGCAGCGCCTGGCAGATGCGCAGGCTATGCGTGGGGCCGTTGAGGAAGTCGGGGTCGCCGAAGGTGATGTGGCGCACCCCCTGCCGCACCTGCCGGCGGATATCGGCCAGCACGACCTGGCGCGGGATGGCGAAGAAGCGCCCGCGGTAGACGGGCACGATCGGGCAGTGCAGGCAGGTGTGGTGGCAGCCGCGGGTCGTCTCGGTATAGCCGGCCGGTACGGCGCGGCCGTCCATGACCAGGTGGGCGTAGTGGCGCGGTGACGGCAGATCGGAGCGGTCAGGCTCCGGGAAGTCGATCCGGGCGAGCGACGGGCCGGCCCGGTGGGCGCGGTCGCTGACGCCGGGTACCGGGCCGGGTTCGCCGCGCTCGAGCGCCTGGATCAGAGCCAGCAACGGCGCCTCGTACTCGCCGCCGATGACGAAGTCGGCCCACTCGCTCAGCAGGTAGTCGGCATTGAGCCAGGCGTAGAGGCCATAGAAGCAGAGCAGCGCATCCGGGTTCCGGCGCCGGATGCGCGCGGCCAGCTCGACACCGAGCCGGAGCGCAGTGTGCATCGGGACCGAGATAGCGACCAGCCGCGCGGCCGCGATGGTCGCGTCGTCCGGCGGAGTCACGGCCGCATCCACGGCGACCGGCCGGTAGCCGGCACGGCGCAGGTAGGCCAGTGGAAAGGCCAGGTTGAGAGGTTGGTGCCCCAGCTCGTAGCAGGAGAGCAGCAGGATCGCTCCGGGCTCCTTCAAGTCCAGCAGGCGGCTCTCCGGACGTCTCGTCATCGCCGGTAGGGGGGCCATGCGCAAGCTCCTCGACCGCAAACGTTCCCAGCACCTAAGGGTAGCAGCCTGCCGTGCTCGGGCACAGCGCGCTCAGACCGGGATGCCAGGACTGAATTCCCCTTCAACGGCGAGCGCATCACCGCCGGAGAACCCGGCCGCCGCGCCGTCGGCCCGCCAGCAGGCGCCACCATGGAGCAGCCCGGTCACCGGGTCGATCAGGATACCGTTCATCCCGCCGGCCACTTTCGGAACGATTTGTACCGCGTGCCCACGGCGCTCCATCTCGGCTGCCAGCTCCGGCAGGCGGTCGTACCCGCGTTCCAGCTCCAGGACCGGCCCACGGTCGAAGAGCCGAGGGGCTTCGACCGCCTCCTGCACGCTCATGCCGAAGTCGATGATGTTCAGGATCGCTTGCAGCACCGCGCCGAAGATACGCACCCCGCCGGGAGTGCCGATCGTCAGCAGTGGTTTCCCTTCCTTGAGGACGATGGTGGGCGACATCGAGGAGAGGATGCGCTTGCCCGGCGCGATCGAGTTGGTGCGGCCCGGCGTCGGATCCATCAGCTTCATGCAGTTGTTGAGGAGCATCCCGGTCCCTGGTACAGTCACCTTCGAGCCGAAGGCGCCGTTCAACGTCTGGGTGGCCGAGACCACGTTCCCCTCGGCGTCCACCGCGCAGCAGTGGGTCGTGCAGGTCCCCTCGCCGTCCGGCGGGATCCCGGCCGCGTACTGTTGCGCCCGGCCCAAGTCGATCTGCGCTCGCCGCCCGGCGGCGTAGTCTTTGGACGTCAGCCACTCGACCGGCACCCGCACCCACTCGGGGTCGGCCAGGTGGCGGGCGCGGTCGGCGAAGGCGATCTTCATCGTCTCGGCAAGCAGGTGGACGGTATCAGGCGTGCCGAAGCCCATGGCCGCGAGGTCGAAGCCCTCCAGGATGTTCAGCATCTGGACGATGTGGACGCCGCCGGACGAGGTCGGGCCCATCGAGACGATCTCGTAGCCGCGGTAGGTGCCGCGCACCGGCTCTCGCTCGTAGACGTGGTAGCGTGCCAGGTCCTCCAAAGTGACCAGCCCACCGTTGAGCGCCATGTCGCGCGCGACCGCCTGGCCGAGCTGGCCCTCGTACAGGTAGCCAGCGCCCTCAGCGGCGATCCGCTCGAGGGTGGCTGCGTAGTCGATGCGACGGAGGATGGAGCCGACCGGCGCTGGCTCGCCAGCCGGCAGGAAGATCTCGGCCGAAGCCGGAAAGCGGCGCAGCTCGGCTTCGCACAGGCGGATGAAGCCGTGCAGGTACGGGCTGACCCGGAAGCCCTGGCGCGCATAGCGCACCGCCGGCTCCACCACGACGGCGAGCGGGAGACGGCCATAGCGCTCGAGCGCAGTCGTCCACCCGAGCAGGCTGCCGGGCGTGGCGACCGCCAGGTAGCCGGTATCGTTCAGCCCGCCTTCGACGTCGTTGTCCAGCGAGCCGGGGATCGGCACGTACATGTCCTCGCGCGCGGCTAGCGGCACGACGGCGTAGTCATCGATGGTCGTAACCGTGCCGTCGGCCAGCCGGATGGTGAAGAAGCCGGCCCCGAAGATGGAGACCATCATCGGCTCGACGACCGAGAGCGCGAACAGGGTGGCCACCGCCGCATCGATCGCGTTGCCGCCCCGCATCAGCATCTCGACGCCGGCCAGCGAGGCCAGTGGATGATTCGAGGTCACCATTCCCAGCGAGGCGATCGCCTCGCGTTTGACGGTAGGTCGGCCGAACCCATAGCCTTTCCCCATAGTTCGCGCTGGAACTCCCTCGCTCGATCCCCAACCGCACCGGAGCACGATACTGCCCGTTGCCGTCGAGGGCAAGACGCTGCTGTGTTCTGGCTCATCCCTACTCGTTGTCCGGAATCCGCCCGGCGACGCTCAGCGTGGTAGCGCTCGGGCCTCGCAGGCTCGATTCCGAGCCGGCGAGCTCGCCACCGAATGCCTGAGGAGGGCGCTGATGGTACGATGGCGATAGGTGCGAGCTGACACGGGCGCGGGATGGAGATCGTTGATGGGCGACGCGACGCGGATCACGCCATCGCGCCGAGCGCGGGAATTGCCGCCCTCGCCGATTCGAGCGCTGGCGCCGCTGGCCGAAGCGGCGAAGCGGCGCGGCGTGCGCGTGCTTCACCTTAACATCGGCCAGCCGGACTTGCCGCCGCCGCCCTGTGTGCGCGAGGCGCTGGCAGAGGCGAGCCGGCTGCCGCTGGCGTACGCGCCGGCTCGCGGCCTGCCGGAGACGGTCGAGGGGTGGTGCGCGTACTACCGCCGGCAGGGGATCGAGGTCGAGCCGGAGGAGGTGCTGGTCACCTCCGGTGCCAGCGAGGCGCTCTGGTTGGCGCTGCTGACCACGACCGACCCCGGCGACGAGGTGCTGGTGCCCGAGCCGTTCTACGCGCCCTACCAGGGGCTGCTGGCGGCAGCGGGCCTGCGGCTAGTGCCGGTTCCGCCCGGCCCGAGCCTCGGGCCGCCCGATCCGGCCGAGCTGAGGGCAAGGGTCACGCCACGTACTCGGGCGATCCTGCTCTGCAGCCCGGCGAACCCGTCCGGTGCCGTCTGGGATCGGGCGGCGTTGACAGCGGCCGGCGAGCTAGCCCGCCAGGGCGGTCTCTACCTCCTCTCCGACGAGACCTATCGAGAGATCGTCTTCGACGGGCCGCGGGCGACCAGCGCGCTCGAGCTGCCGGGCCTCGAAGAGCACGTGGTGGTGATCGACAGCCTGTCGAAGCGGTTCAACGTCTGCGGCCTCCGCATCGGTGCCCTGGCGACCCGCAACCGCGCGGTGATGGCGGCGGCGCTGGAGCTGGCCGAGCTACGGCTGGCGCTGCCGGTCGTCGACCAGCTCGCGGTCGCCGGCGCGCTGGCCGCCCCGCGTCCGTACGTGGATGAGGTGGTGGCGGCCTACCGCGCCCGGCGCGATGCCGCGTTGGCGGCCCTGGCGGCCATCCCGGGGGTCGAGGCTCACCGGCCGGGCGGGGCGTTCTACATCGTGGCGCGGCTGCCGGTGGACGACGCCGAGCGCTTCGCCGCCTGGCTCCTCGCCGAGTTCGAGCACGGGGGCGAAACGGTGATGCTCACGCCGATGCGCAGCTTCTACGCCACGCCGGGCGCTGGTCGCGATGAGGTGCGCCTGGCGCTGGTGCACGGGCCGGAGACACTGGTGCGGGCAGTCGAGATCCTGGCCGCCGGGCTAGCGGCCTATCCGGGGCGCA
>BEIC01000158.1 GCA_002898875.1 bacterium HR26 | reverse complement strand
ATGGTCGAGCACAAGCTGGAGCGGCTGCTGGAGCACGCCGATCGCCTCCTGCTGCTCGCAGACGGCAGGGTGCGGGCCTGGGGCCCTCCAGGGGGTGTACTGGAATCGGGCCAGCTCGAAGCCTGCGGTCTGGCGCTCCCAGCCCATATCCGCGTCGCCGCCTGCCTGGGCGCCCGCTCGGCGAGCGGTTCCCTCCCCCTGACGATCGAGCAGACCGTAGCTGCTCTGCGCGCCGCTCAGCCGGCTGTGAAGGCGAGCTCGTTCGAGCCGGCGGCTCCGGCTTACCGCGAGGAGCCGCGCTCGTCGCCGGTCGTCACCGCACCGAGCATCGCGCTGCGGGGGGTGAGCTTCGCCTATCCCGACGGCACCCGCGTCTTCGAGGGACTGAGCCTCGCGTTCGGCGGTGTCGAGTGGGGAGGTGAGAGCAAGGGGATTAGCCACGTCGCCGCGGGTTCCGGGCCGATCGCGCTCATCGGCGAGAACGGGGCCGGAAAGACCACGCTGGTCAAGTTGATCGCCGGGCTGCTCCGTCCCCAGTCCGGAGAGATCCTGATCGATGGGCAGACTATCCGGGGCCAGACCGCGGCGCAGATCGCCCGGAGGGTTGGGCTGGTGTTCCAGAACCCCGACGACCAGCTCTTCAAGAGCCGGGCGCTCGACGAGGCGATGTTCGGCGCGCTCAACCTGGGTCTACCTCCGCGCGAGGCTGAGCGACGGGCTCGCGAGGCGCTGGAGCGAGTCGGGCTGAGCACGCTGGCCGAGGAGAATCCCTACGACCTCAGCCTGGGGCAGCGCAAGATGCTGGCGCTGGCGTCCGTGCTTGCCATGCAGACCCCGATCCTGATCCTGGATGAACCGACGATTGCCCAGGATCATCCGGGAGTCGAGCGGATCGGCCGGCTGGTTCGTGAACTTCAAGCCGAGGGCCGGCTGGTTATCGTGATCACCCATGACATGGAGTTCGTGGCGAGCTACTGCCCACAGGTCGTCGTGCTGGCACGAGGCGAAGTCCTAGCCGCCGGCTCGACGCGCGCGGTCTTCGCCCGGCCGGAGCAGCTCCGGCAGGCCGGGCTCGAGCCGCCGTCGACGCTCCGGCTGGCGCGCGCCCTTGGGCTCTCTGCCACCCCCTTGACGCCCGGTGAGTTCATCCAGGCCTGGCAGCGCTGGCGACCGGACAGCCTCGACGCCCGGCGCCCGGCCGACCCGCCGTGAACAGCGGCTCCCCGCACAGACTGAGCAGTACGGTAGCCGGCCGCTGACCCAGCCGGCCGGCTTCTCGCTCGGTGAGTAACCGCGGAGGCGGCGACCGCTCCCCATCGTGGAGCGCTGCGCACGGGCAGCAGGCGCAGAGAGGGCTCGAAGGTGCTGACGCGTCAGCGAGCCTACGATATGCTGACCTCCCGAGGTCGAGCCATCGTCCGAGGACATCGATACGGAAGGGGGCAGCGTGCGCATCACCGATGTGAAGACCCACGTGATGGGGACGGCCTGGCGCAACCTTACCTTCGTCCAGGTGTTCACCGACGAGGGGATCACCGGGGTTGGCGAGGTGCGGATGCTCAACCACACCGACGCGCTGCTCGGCTACTACCAGGAGGCGGTGCCGAACCACGTGCTCGGCAGCGATCCCTTCAACGTGGAAGACCTGGTCCGGCGCATGATGCGCAACGACTACGCGCGGCCCGACTACGTGATGATGGCCGGGATCAGCGCCATCGAGATCGCCTGCTGGGACATCATGGGCAAGGCGCTGAACCTGCCGGTCTACCGGCTGCTCGGCGGGGCGGTGCGCGACAAGATCAAGGCCTACGCCAACGGCTGGTATACGGTCGAGCGGACACCGGCCGAGTTCCACGCCGCGGCCAAGCGCGTGGTAGAGAAGGGCTACCGGGCGCTCAAGCTCGATCCGTTCGGCCACGGCTTCTACGAGCTGGACCGGGCCGAGAAGATTCGCTCGGTCGAGCTAGTGGAGGCGGTCCGCGATGCTGTGGGGCCGGACGTCGAGATCCTGATCGAGATGCACGGCCGCTTCAACCCGGCGACCGCCATCGAGATGGCGCGCCTGCTGGAGCCCTACCAGCCTGGTTGGATCGAGGAACCGGTGCCGCCGGAGAACCTGGCGGCGCTGAAGAAGGTCACCGAGAAGGTCAACACCCCGGTGGCGACCGGCGAGCGCATCCATACTCGCTACGATTTCCGCGAGCTGTTCGAGCTCCAGGCGGCCGACATCATCCAGCCGGACATCACCTACTGCGGCGGGCTGCTGGAGACCAAAAAGGTGGCCGCCTGGGCCGACGCCTACTACATCCTGATCGCGCCGCATAACGTCTGCGGCCCGGTCGCGACGGCGGCGGCCCTGCACCTCGCTGCCTGTACCACGAACTTCAAGATCCAGGAGCACTTCAACGACTTCGCCGAGGACTACGTGAAGGCCGCTGCTCCCGGCAACCCCGAGGTCGTGGACGGCTACTTCGCCCTGCCGAAGGGGCCGGGGCTGGGCGTGGAGCTGGATCTGGACGTGGTGCAGGCGCACCCGCGGCGCCGGATCTTCTTCAATCTCTTCGCCGAGGAGTGGCACCGCCGCCAGGCGACGGTCGATGGGGCGTAGCGGCGTGAGTGAGCCCCGGGGATAGGTCATGACTGGAGCGAACGACAGCTTCGCGGCGCGGCTCCGGCAGGTCGAGCCACTGGCGGGCTCGGTCGCGCTGTTCTGGATGGAGCAGGCGAGCTTCGCGCTCAAGGGGGCCGGCGTCACCATCCTGATCGATCCCTACCTCAGCGAGCATCCCGGCCGGCTCGTTCCCCCAGCGGACCGGCCGGAGGCGTTCGACTTCGTCGACCTCGTGCTGATCACCCACGAGCACCTGGATCATCTCGACGGTCCGGCCTGCCGGCTCATCGCTCAGCGTGCACGCGGAGCCCGCATCGTCGTCCCTGCCCCGATCGTCGAGCAGGTCACCGCGCTCGGCGTCCACTCCGAACGCGTGCTCGGGGTCCAGCCGGGCGGGCCGGTAACGGTCGGCGCTGCTCGGGTCTGGCCGGTGCCGGCGATGCACGGTGTGAGCGCCAGTGAAAAGATCGCTCCTATCGACAGATCTGGAGCGCTGTGGCTCCTGCCGGAGGGCAGCCCTTTAGAAGCTGCTCCGGCATGCCGAAGTATTCGCCAGCACCCCGGCCGGTGTATGCTTCGCCGGTGTCGTGCTCTCGCCCCGGCTGGCGAGGGGCAGGCGCTCTTGCGCAGACCGGCGAGTGCTGGTATGATGCCAGGTGTACGTACATGATGTCCGTGCGCCTGCGGTGGATTCCAGCGAGCTGGAATGATCGACGAAGGCGTGTCTGGTGCTGTGGCGGGCCGGGCATGCGAGCAGCTGAGCCGCAACAACCCAGGCGCCTGCCAGAGGGAGTGACGCAGGGTCGTCTCGATTCGAGAAGGGGATGGAGACCCGTACTGATGTTGACTGGTGGATTAGCAGCGTTGATTGCCTCGCTGTGGCGCCGAGGGGTGCCGGTCATCGGCTGGGCGGAGCTGGAGCCCGGGGTAGCACTTCTCGTCGAGGGTGGTAGCATCGCCCTCGTTCCCCGTGCCCGGCTGGGAGAGCGGGCCGACCTCGTAGCCGATGACCTCATGTTCACTCTGCCGCGGCGCTCGGTCTTCGAGACGCCGGTCGACCCGGAACAGGTACCACGGTTTACCGCGCGCGAGCTTGCCTGGCTACAGTTCGTGCGCTGGCTGGGCGCGCGGCGGCCGGAGCCACAAGCTGGGGATCTCGACCGTGGTTGGCTTCCGGCCGGAACGGGCGTTTGAACGACCGTCCTGTAAGGAATTCTGAGGGTCGATCGCGCTCCGCTGCCCTTACCGCAGTCCCCTTCCCTCGCGACTGCAAGTGACGTGGCTCAGAGCAGTTGCCAGGGTCGCCCACGGTGACGAGAACTGCAGCGCATCCTGGGCGATCTGGATCGCTAGGGGCTCGGTGAATGTGGGGATGATGACCGACTGGTCACCCCGACTGGCTGGCGTCGGCATGGGTCGAGTGCCCGGGCGAGTGATCATTCGTCCCTGCCACGGGTGCGAGGTTTTTGGGTTCAGCGCGCCGGGGCGGCGCCAGCAACGACCCTGGATTCCCTCCCTGTGGTCGTGGCAGAAGTGGCCGGGCAGGAGCGGGAGACAGTGAGCGAACCTCCGGCGCGAAGGTTCAGGGCCGATCAGCTCTCGTGCGTTTGCAGCGTGCGTGCCGGCCGTGCCCGGCGCTGAAGCACCGGGCTCAGCGGGATCCCCACGGCATCCGGTGATGCCGTAAAGTACCCCTCAGTCGCCAAGCCCCCTCGAAGGGGACTCGTGCGCTGGCACACCCAGCCGGCTTCGAGCCGGCTTTCTGAGATGAGCGCGGGGTTTCAGACCCGCGCACGCCGTCGCCGGCAGACCGGACCGGCATGCGATGACCCGAAGGTGAACGACCCTCCGGCGCGGAAGGGATTGACAGGCGGTCTCATGCTCGCTAGAGTGTACATGTAAACATGCTCTCATGTAGACATGGACAGTCAGACCAGAAGAGGAATATACCCCGCGATGGCCCTGTTGACCGAAAGCCCGGTCCCGCTCCACTACCAGCTCCGGGAGATCCTGCGCGAGCAGATCGCCTCCGGCAAGTGGCGCCCCGGTGACCAGATCCCGACCATCCGCGAGCTCTGCGAGCTGTACGGCGTGAGCCGGACCACCGTCGTTCAGGCGCTCGGCGCGCTTGCCCAGGAGGGACTGCTCATCCGCCGCCAGGGCAAGGGCATCTTCGTCGCCCAGCCCAAGATCGAGCACGGGCCAGTCCGGCTACTCAGCTTCACTGAGGAGATCTCGCGCCGGGGCCAGACCACCTCGAATCGCACGCTGACGTTGGCTGAGACACTGGCGACGGCTGAGGTTGCGGCCCGGCTCAACCTGAGTCCGGGTGACCCGGTCGTGGTCCTCGAGCGCCTTCGCCTCGTCGATGGCGAGCCGATGGGGGTGCAGAAGGCCTTCTTGCCGGCGCGCCTCTTCCCCGGTCTGGCGATGACAGGCGAACCGATCGAGTCGCTGTATCGCCTGCTGCAGGATCGCTATGGGGTTATCCCCACCAAGGCCATCGAGACCTACGAGCCGATCCGACTGGACCGCGCCATGGCGACCCTGCTCGGGGTCCGTCCCGGCGCGCCCGGGTTCTCGGTGGAACGGATCACGCGCGACCAGCACGGGCGGCTGATCGAGTACGTCGTCTCGGTGCTGCGCGGGGATCGGTATCGCGTGGTGTTGGAGCTCGAGCGCTGAGCGGCGCAGCGCTCGCAGAGGAAGGACGAGGTCTGGTGACGGCTGACCGGTATCTCGCGAAGGCAGTGGGGCTACTCCAGCGTATTCGCGACGAGCAAGGTGAGAACATCTGCCGGGCGGCGACGCTGATGACCGACGCGATCGCGCGGGGCGGCGCGGTCTACGTCTTTGGCAGTGGGCACTCGGTAATCCCGGCCATGGACATCTTCCCACGCTATGGCAGCTTCGTCGGCTTCCGCCCGCTGCTCGACCCGCGCCTGATGTGGTTCAACGTGCTCGGACCCGGCGGGGTGCGCGAGCTGCTCTGGCTGGAGCGCACCGAGGGGTATGCCCGGGTCTTCCTCAGTAGCTATCCGCTGACCGCTCGCGATGTGATGCTGGTCTACTCCCACGGCGGGCTGAACGCCGCCCCGCTGGAGGTAGCGCTGGAGGCCAAGTCGCGGGGGCTCCCCGTCGTCGCGGTCACCTCGCTGAGCAATGCCCGGATCGCGAAGCCGACACATTCGAGTGGCAAGCGGCTGGCCGACGTGGCCGACGTGGTGATCGATAACTGCTGCCCGCCGGAGGATGCCCTGGTCGCGGTAGATGGCGTCCCGGAGCCGCTCGCGGCCGGCTCGACTGTGGCTGCGGTCGCGATCGGGATGGCGCTGGTGGCGGAGGTGGGCTCGCGGCTCGCGGCCCGCGGACACCACCTGGATGTCTTCGTCTCACCGAACGTGTCCGG
>BEIC01000157.1 GCA_002898875.1 bacterium HR26 | reverse complement strand
CCGAGCCGGGTCACGGCCGGGCTGCTCGTCCGCGAGATGATCGCTGGCCAGATTCAGCTCGGGGACGCTACCTTCATCGCTGTCGCACCGGCGCAGATACCGGTAGCAGGCGACACGGTCGGGAACGCGCTTGCGCCCACCTATGCGGTGCTCCAGCCGCTGGCCTCGGTCGGCGAGACCCCCCAGGCACGCCGCCAGCCAAACCGGGTCGGCCAGCCAGTGGCCGCCTTCTTGCACGCCGACGGGCGGATCGAGGAGCGTGCAGTCACAGATAGCACGGTGACTATCGGGCACTATGAGGAGACGCTGGGGCACAACATCCCGCAGGTGTTCTGGGAGTGGCTGAACCGCCAGCCGATCTCCTGGCGGGAACTCGCCGGCCTGCCACTCACCGAGCCGTACTGGATCGACACCGTGGTCGGCGGCCAGCGGCAGCGTGTGCTGATGCAGGCGTTCGAGCGCCGGGTGTTGACCTATACGCCGGCCAATCCCGAGCCCTGGAGAGTGGAGGCGAACAACGCCGGGCAGCACTACCGGTCCTGGCGAGGACTGAGCGTGCCGGGCGACCGCAGCCTGCTCGGACTGGCCGGAGGAGTGCCGCTCGGGGAGGTCATCGTTAGCAAGGCCGTTGAGCAGGGCATCGATCCCTATCTGTTCGCCGCGCTCGCGGCCGCGGCGAGCAACTTCGACCCGCTGGCAGTCAAGGCAGGGATCGGGCTCGGTCTCTTCCAGGTGCCCGCCACGGTCAGCCAGCGCAGCCGGGTGCCCTTCCCGCTCGACCCAGCGATCAACGCCGAGCTGGCCGCGCGTGAGCTGAAGCGCTTGGTAAGCGAGCAGGGCGACTGGAACGCGGCGCTGGCGCTCTACCTCCAGGCAGCAGAGATCGCTGGCGGGGCCGAGCAGGTTCTCCAGAAGGCGCAGGAGTATCGCGTTGCCTTCCAGAACCCGCCGGCCTTCAGCGAGCAGAGGACCTACCGGCTGATCGCCCGGGGTCAGGCGGCCTACTACGATCCGGGGTACACGGTCGCCTGGTGGGAAGGAGCCCTCCAGCGCCACGCCGGGTGGGGCGGCGCGGTGCCCGGCTGGCAGCTCGATCCGAACGGCTACTACTGCGTGCACCCCGATTTCCGCCCCGGTCAGCGACTCTTCCTGACCGCCAACGGCGTGGGGCTGTGGTGCACGATCGGCGATACGGTGGCGACTCACCATGTCGCCCAGTGGCGCAGTCGCTGGGCCATCGAGCTGTCGTGGTCGGCGTTCAAGGCGCTGAGGCTGGACCAGCGCAACAGCGTCTCGGTGTGGACGCCCTAGGCCCCCGCCGGGCCGGTCACCGCGCGCCGGTGACGACCATCCGCATGACCTCGACGGCGCGCTCGATGTCGGCGCGGGAGACGTCCAGGTGAGTCACCGCGCGCATCCGCGTGTGGCTGACCGCGCCCATGCGGACGCCGTGCGCGATCAGCGCCTGGTTGATCTCCTGCGCCGTTCGGCCGGTGCCCTTGACGTCGAAGAAGACGATGTTGGTCTCCACCTCGCCCGGATCGATCTCGATCCCCGGGATCTCCGCCAACCCGGTGGCCAGCAGCCGGGCGTTGGCGTGATCCTCCGCCAGCCGCTCGACGTTGTGCTGCAGGGCATAGATCCCGGCCGCGGCGATGATCCCTGCCTGGCGCATCGCTCCACCGAACATCTGCTTGTAGCGCCTGGCCCGGCGGATGGTCTCCCGGTCGCCGGCCAGGACGGCGCCGACCGGGCACCCCAGCCCCTTTGAGAGGTCGATCCAGCAGGTATCCATCTTGGCGCACCAAACGTGGGCAGGGATACCGGTGGCCACGACGGCGTTGAGCAGCCGGGCGCCGTCGAGGTGCACCTTGAGGCCCAGCTCGTGGGCCTTGTCGGCGACCGCCTCCAGGGTCTCGAGCGGCCAGATCTTGCCACCGCCGCGGTTGTGGGTGTTCTCGATGCACACCAGCGTGGTCGGCGGGGTATGGATGCCATCGCCCGGCTGGGCGGCCTCCTCGACCTGCTGCGGGGTGAACACGCCGCGCACGCCGTCGATCAGGTGCGTCAGGACGCCGGCCAGCAGGCCCGGCCCGCCGGCCTCGGAGGTGAAGGGGTGAGCGTGTCGATCCAGGATGATCTTGTCGCCGGGCTGGGTATGGAGCTTGATCCCGATGATGTTGCACATCGTCCCCGAGGGGAGGAAGAGCGCAGCCTCCTTCCCTGTCAACTCCGCCACCATCTCCTGCAGGCGGTTCACCGAAGGATCCTCGCCGAGCTGCTCGTCGCCCACCGGGGCCTCAGCCATGAAGCGTCGCATCTCCGGCGACGGCCGGGTCGCCGTATCGCTGATCAGGTCGATCATCGTGCCGCCTTCCCTCCAGCAAGGCAGATCCTCGCACACGCACACCGTCGAGTCTCCGTATACTACCGCAGGCACGTGGGATCTGGCTGGTAGGGTCAAGATGTCGAGAGTACGCTGGAGCCGCCCCGCGTTGCAGTCGCCGACGGCGCGGCTCTTCGTCGCGATGCTGTTCAACGAAGGGGCGATCGGGCTATACCTCACGCTCTGGCCCCTCTACATCGCCGCGCTGGGAGCCAGCCCACCCCAGATCGGGCTGGTGCTGGGCTACGCTGGCCTGATCCGGCTGCTCTGCCTGCTGCCGAGTGGCGTCCTCAACGATCGGGTGTCCCCTCGCCGGCTCATCCTGATCACCCGCACGCTGGCCGTGCTCGGGCTGGCCCTGTGCGGCCTGGCCCAGGAATGGTGGCAGTTGCTGCCGGCCACCACCGTGCTCGGGGTCGGCGTGCTGGCGTTCCCGGCGCTCTCGAACCTGATCGCCAGCTTGAGCGCCGACAGCGCGCAGCGGACGCGAAACTTCACGCTGCTCTACACCGTCGCGCCATCGATTGCCTACCTCATCACCCCGGCACTGGGCGGGCTGATCGCCGAGGAGATCAGCTTGCGGGCAACGCTGCTCGCGGCCGCGCTGCTCACCGCCATCGCGGTCGCGATCCTGGTCACTATCAGGCCGCCGGCAACCGAGCGAGCCGAGGGGCCACCGGCGAGCTACCTTGCTGCACTGCGGTACCGGCCGGTTCTCCTCGTCTCGCTGATGATGCTGAGTACCATTACCTTCTTGACACTGGGCTGGGCTCTGGCTCCCAACTTCCTGCAGGAGGTGCATGGGCTCGAGTTCCAGACCATCGGCTGGCTGGGGTCGATGGGAGCCGGGGGAAGTGTCCTGCTGAGCCTGATCATCAGCCGGGTACGGCTTTTCCAGCCGCCGTTCAACGGGCTCGCGCTGGCGCTGGGCGCGGTGATCGGCGGATTTGCGGTGTTGCTGCTGGGCAGTGCGCTCTGGGCCTTCGCGATCGCCTACGTGCTGCGGGGTGGTTTCCTGGTCGCCTGGTCGGTCTTCTACGCGGCCTACGGCGAGGTCACGCCAGCGGAGCTGCGCTCCCGCGCCTTCGCGTTGGCGGAGATCCTGGGCAGTGCCGGATCGACGATTGCGCCGTTCCTGGCGGGCTGGTTGTACGAGATCGACCCGCGGCTGCCGCTGGCGCTCGGCCTGCTCGTCGCGTTTCCGCTGCTGGCCATCGCGCTGCAGTTGGGTCGCCAGTTCCGCCCGCCGGCGCCGGCCGCAGCACCTGCCACGACGGATTAAGCCGATCGCCGGACGAGCTGGACGTATGGAGTTCGCGTCATGCCGCTGCTGCGTCGGTCTTCCGAGCAATCAGAGGAGCCCAGACCGACGACGGCGATGCTCCGGGCCGAGCGGGCACGCGAGTGGGAGGCCTGTTTCCCTGGCGATGCGAGCGAGGAGGCCTACCGAGCCGTCTTTCTCCGCTACTCGCCGCTCCCCTGGCCGGTGGTGCAGGCGGCTCAAGGTGACCTGCTGCGGCTGTTGATCAAGCGGGTGCCGGCCGAGCTCGGAGTTCCGGCCCTGCTCGCCGTCACGGCCCTCACCGCAGCTCACCCGAAACCGGAGGCGGCGGCGAAGGCGGCCATGGCCACCATCCTCAACGACCTCCGCCCGGTGCACGCCCGCACCGTGCTGGCCGCGCTGGCCGACGCCTGGAGCAACGCTGAGCGGGCGGCCTACGACCGGCGCGGCCAGCTCATCGCAGAGGAGCTGGCCCGCTCGGCACGGCGGCTCGCCACGGCCGGCGCTGACGACGAGGGTGCGCTCTCGACGCTGATGGAACAGCTCGAGCTCAACCGCTGGCGATAGCCGGTTTGGACGGTAGACCGTCATATGCCGGTTCGGGAGGTGGACATCAGGGAGGATCACACTTATCGGAAGGTAACGTATACTGTCGGCACAGGA
Organism: bacterium HR26; assembly: GCA_002898875.1. Classification (GTDB taxonomy): domain Bacteria; phylum Chloroflexota; class Chloroflexia; order Thermomicrobiales; family Thermomicrobiaceae; genus Thermalbibacter. The sequence continues at coordinate 1,693 of BEIC01000157.1, read as the reverse complement.
ACAGGAGGGCGTCGCCGTGAGCGGGCAGACATGGCTGGCCGTGGTGTTCCTCGTTCTGGCTCTGATCTGGCTGGCCGAGCTGGTCGCGATCCATCGCTGGGCGCCGCGAGCCGGCCGGGATCCGCTCTTGATGGTCTCGGGGGCGGCGCTCTTCTTTGTGTTCGCGCTCCCGCTGGCCAGGTCAGCGCCCGATCTCATCGAGCAAGTAGGGCATCTCTGGGAGGCCCTGGTCCGGCCGCTGAGCCGGGGACGATCCGGGAACCTCCAGGCGACCCCACGGCTGGTGATGCCTGGGCGAACGGTGTTGCTGGTGCAGGATCGCGTCCGTATCGGGCGCTATCCGAACAACGACATCGTGATCGATCATCCCACGGTCTCGGCCTACCACGCTGAGCTGATCCGCCGGCCCGATGGCCGCTACGAGCTGGTCGACCGGGAGAGCCGGAACGGCACGCGTATCAACGGCACTCCGGTGCGCAGCGCCATTCTTCGGCACGGTGACCAGATCACCCTTGGGGCCATCACCGTGCATTTCCTGGCGACGTCAACCACCGAGCAGGCCCTGAACCGCGGCGGCGTCCCCCTGCGCCGCCGGTGAGGGAACACTGGCTCGCTCCTCGCCGGTCACCGGCATCTCGCCTAGTCGGGTCAGCACGAGCGCAACGCCGCCTGGTGAGGGCAACCAGGCGGCGTTCACGCGCTGAGGGGTGAGCGATCTAGTAGCTGGCGCTGAGCTGCCGGCGGGCGCGGAAGCAGTCCGAGCAGTAGACCGGGCGATCCTCTCGCGGGAGGAACGGCACCATGGTCTCGCGGCCACAGTCGCTGCAGATCGCGGGGTACATCGGGCGATCCGCACGCGGCTCGCGCGCGCGGTAGCCCGACGAGCCCGCCTCACCCCGGCCGGTACGCCGGGCCCGGTTTGCCTGGCGGCAGGCCGGGCACCTCGTCGGCTCGTTGGTGAAGCCCTTGTCGGCATAGAACTGCTGCTCACCTGCGGTGAAGACGAAGGTGGTGCCGCAGTCGCGACAGGTGAGGGTCTTGTCGGTAAAGGAATAACTCATCTCGGCGGATGCTCCTTGGGTTCCAAGGCCACAGACGTGAGTCTATGGCCGACACGTTTCAGACCTCTTCACGGCTTGGGGGTTTTCTCGCTGAGATGAGTTCGGGGAGACAGGCCCTCGCTGTCGCCTCGAGCCACGCGCGGAAACCCTTGGCCATTAGCTCCCACTTTACCACACGGCACGCACGAGCGCAACCGTGATTTACTGTTCATCTTGACGGCTGCTCGTCTCTGGCATATAAGCGAAGTCAACCTGGAGACGAGCACGACTTGGCTGCACGCCGCATCTGACGATGGGCGCGAGGGCAGCGAGCGATTACTGTGTTCTCTCTCGGCCACGATGGCAGACGATGGCGCACGTGCCGGCTTTCATCCAGAGAGGAGCGCCCTATGCCACACTACATTGTGCTCATGAACTGGACAGACCAGGGGATCCGAACCGTCAAAGACTCCCCCAGCCGCATCGATGAGGGCATCAAGTCCTTCGAGGCTGCGGGAGGGAAGATTCACGCCGTCTACACAGTCATGGGCGAGTACGACCTGGTCGCCGTCGCCGAGGCACCGAGCGACGAGGTCGCGATGACCTTCCTCCTCAGCCTCGGCTCCCAGGGGAACGTGCGGACGACGACGCTC
>BEIC01000156.1 GCA_002898875.1 bacterium HR26 | reverse complement strand
CGTCTGCGCCGCCTGGATCGCGCCTCGCACCGGCGCGGCGGGCGCATGATCTCCACCCATCGCGTCGACGATCACCGGCAGCGCCTGCTGGTTGTCGATGCGTGCTTCGCCGGTCACCACACGACCCTTGTGTCAGCGTGCGCAACGTGTCCTCGCGTCGAGTCGCCGCCTCTATGCTGGGCGTTCTAGCGCTCGAGGTACCTAGCAGCTATCACACCGGCCAGCTACGGCGCGCTCGATGCTTGCGGTTTCCTCACCCTCGAAGAGCGCCTGTCGCGGCTCGCTGGGGCTCAGATATCCAGGTTACGCACCTCGCGCGCATGCGTTTGGATGAAGCGCCGGCGCGGTGGCACGGCGCTGCCCATCAGCATGTCGAACGTCTCATCGGCGCGCACAGCGTCCTCGATGGTCACCTGCAGGAGGGTGCGCCGGGCCGGGTCCATCGTGGTCTCCCAGAGCTGCTCAGGGTTCATCTCGCCTAGCCCCTTGTAGCGCTGGATCTCCCACTTCTTGCCATCGCCGCGATTCAGGATGGCATCACGCTCCTCATCTGAGTAGACATAGTGCACTTCCTTGCCGCTCTGAAGCCGGTACAGCGGCGGCTGGGCGATGTAGAGGCGGCCATCCACGATCAGGTTCTCCATATGGCGGAAGAAGAAGGTCAGCAGTAACGTCCGGATATGCGCGCCGTCGACGTCGGCATCCGTCATCAGAATGATCCGGTGGTAGCGCAGCTTCGAGGGATCGTACTGGTCGCCGATGGATGTGCCCAGCGCAGTGATAAGCGCCCGGATCTCCTCGTTCTGCAGCATGCGGTCGAGGCGGGCCTTCTCGACGTTCAGGATCTTGCCGCGGAGCGGCAGCACGGCCTGGAATCGCCGGTCGCGCCCCTGCTTGGCCGAGCCGCCAGCGGAGTCACCCTCCACGATATAGAGCTCGGCGCGAGACGGGTCACGCTCGCTGCAGTCAGCCAGCTTGCCGGGCAAGCTGAACGTCTCCAGCGCCCCCTTCCGCTGCACCAGCTCGCGGGCCTTGCGAGCCGCCTCTCGGGCCCGGGCTGCGGTCACGCACTTGTCGACGATGCGCCGGGCAACCTGCGGATTTTCCTCCAGGTACGTCGTGAAGGCCTCGTAGACGACCGACTGGACGATGCCGGCGACCTCGGCATTCCCGAGCTTGGCCTTGGTTTGGCCCTCGAACTGCGGCTCTGGGAGCATCACGCTGACGATCGCCGTCAGCCCCTCGCGCACGTCCTCGCCGCTGAGGTTCGCGTCCGACTCCTTGAGAAACCCGTTGCGACGAGCGTACTCGTTGATCGAGCGTGTCAGCGCCGCCTTGAACCCAGTCAGGTGCGTCCCACCGTCGATCGTGTTGATGTTATTCGCGAAGGTGTGCGTCGACTCGCCGTAGCCGTCGTTGTACTGGATCGCTACCTCGACCAGGCAGTTGTTGAGCTCACGCTTGACATGGAACGGCCGGGGTTGCAGCACATGCTTGTTGCGGTTGAGATGACGGACGAACGAGACGATTCCGCCCTCGAAATAGAAGGTCATCTCGCGATCCGTACGCTCATCGTGGAACGAGATCGTCAGACCACTGGTGAGGTACGCGACCTCACGCAGCCGCTGCAAGAGCACATCCGTGTTGTAGTCGATCGACTTGAAGACCGTGCGATCTGGTAGGAATGTCGTCGTGGTTCCCCGGTCGCCAGGAGTGGTCTTCCCGACCACCTCGACCGGCGTGACCGGTACTCCGCGCTCGTAGCGCTGGCGATAGATCTTCCCCTCTCGACGTACCTGGACCTCCAGCCATTCCGAGAGGGCATTGACGACCGACGCACCCACGCCGTGCAAGCCGCCGGAAACCTTGTAGCTGCCCCCGCCGAACTTCCCACCGGCATGCAGCGTGGTCATGATGACCTCGAGCGCTGACTTCCTCAGCTTCGGGTGCGGGTCGATCGGGATACCGCGTCCGTTGTCGCTCACCGTGACCGAGTGATCCTGGTGAATCGTGACGTCGATACGGTCGCAGTATCCGGCGAGCGCCTCGTCGACGCTGTTGTCGACGATCTCGTATACGAGCTGGTGCAGCCCGCGGGTATCTGTGCTCCCGATGTACATCCCGGGCCGGCGACGAACAGCCTCGAGTCCCTCGAGAACCTGGATTGCAGATGCATCGTACTTGACAGTTGGAGTCTCCACCATGCTCATGTCCCCTTTATCACTCTGATGATGCTGTCCTCGAAGCCTGCTGCGCCAGTACCACCGCCACACGATCGCGGTAAAAGATCATCGAGGCCAGCCCAAGTCCAGTGATCACATACGCATAGCTGACGAGCGCGAACGGCACCCCCCAAGGGGTTCTCGTAAACAGGCTCAGCGCGATCGGGGCGCCGGTCTGGATGATCATCACCGCCACGATGAAGCGTACTGTTTGCCAAAAATGGGAGCGCAGCAAGTGGTAGCTCAGGTAGAGCGCGCGCAGCGGGCCCGCTTGCGAGAGCACAATAGCCTCTTCCACGAAGAACGTGAGCAGAAACGCCCAGAGCGAGAGCGCGAAGAGGAACAGCGACACAATCGGCAAGATCAGTGCGTCGATGCCGATGACGACCGACAGCACGCTCGTGATCATAGCGGGCATCAGCACCAGGACGAAGAGGCCGATCAGGATCAGATAGAGCCCGATCATCGCAAGCCCATTCCGCAGCGCCGCCCGCGGTAGCTCTGGGCTGATCACTACATGCCCTCGCACTAGCCGGCCGAGCATCGTCAGGTAGCCCATCCCCACGAGCACGCCCACCGCGGCCAGTATCAGGGCGAGCGGCGGCACGAGCCACCACGGTACCTCCACGTTCCAGGTCAGCGCCGGGAGCTGCGGTAACCGATTGACGCCGAGCGCGAAGACCAGCGTCGGGATCAAGACGCTCAGCAGCATCAGCAGATTGTCGAACTGTGTACCGAGGTCCCGGAGCAGGCCCTGCGCCTGGGGATCGGCACCGGCACGCCCCAGCCACTCAGCCACACGAGCAGTGAAAGCAATCGGTGACAGGCGTGGGCCGAGCCAGTACACGAGATCGAGCGCCACCAGCACCATGATCAGGTACGGCTGGCGGTTCAACATCGCGTACGCCGTGCCGATGGTATCGATGACGCCAGGAACCGTTCGCCCTGCACCGGCCTGGGAGACGCTCACCGCCAGCCTCTCAGTCGCATCAGTAGCGCCCAAGCTCTCGCAGCCGCTCGTCGCTGATGCCGAAGTGGTGCGCCACCTCGTGGATCACCGTATCACGCACGATCTCGCGCACCTCCTCGATCGTGCGCGCTCGACGGCAGATCGGTCCCTGGAAGATCGTGATCACGTCGGGCGGCACCAGATTGTACGAGGACGTCCGCTCGGTCAGTGGCACTCCCTCATAGAGCCCGTAGAGCGTACCACGTGTGACCCCTGCCGCACGCCGGTGGCGATAGTTCGGCTCCCGCTCGATGACGATCTCGACATTCTCGAGAGCCGCCGCGATTTCCGGCGGTAACTGCTCTAACGCCTCCACGACGAGCTGCTCGAAAGCCTGTCGTGACAGCAGCATCGCAGCTCCCAGGACGACCGACCGCACCCCAGCAAGTATACCATTTTTCATTGTCCGTACGCTAAAAGATGGTGACGCGGGGAACTCTGCTCATCGCCGGAGCGCCGCCTCCAGCAGCGCCTTGCCGATCGGCAGCGCAACTTCAGTGCCGGAGCCCGCGTTCTCCACCACCACGGCCACCACGTACTGTGGCTCCTCCCTGCCCGCGAAGCCGATGAACCAGGCATGGGGGGGACGATCGCCGACCTCGGCGGTACCAGTCTTCCCGCCGACGATCGCACCGGGGATCTGCGCGCCGGAGGCATAACCCAGCTCGACCGACCAGCGCATCGCCTGCTCGACCTGTGCGGCCGTCTCCCGGGACATCGCGCGTCGCCAAGTTCGGGGCTGGCTCTGCTCCACCACCTCGCCGCTAGGGGTTTGGATCCGGCCCACGAGGTAAGGTGCTGGGAGCTCCCCGTCGTTGACCACGGCCGCCGTGACGAGCGCCATCTGCAGCGGCGTCACCAGGAGCTGCCCCTGCCCAAAGGAGGTTTCGGCGAGGCCGGCTGCGCTCGTGAGATATCCTGGGCTGGTGCTGAGGGAACTGGGGACAGCGGGCAGGTCGAAGGGGATCGGCTCACCGAAACCGAAGCGTTGCGCCGCCTCGGTCAGCCGGCTGGCCCCGAGCTCCAGGCCTAGCTGCGCGAAGACAACGTTCAGCGAGTACCCGTACCCCTCTTCGAGCGTGTAGGACACCCGGCTTGGATCGGGCCGGTTCTGCTCGATGATGACGCGCGAGTCGACGGTCAAGGCGCCCTCGTCACGATACACCTTGTCGAGGGTCGCGATTCCGCTCTCGAGCGCTCCGGTAAGCGTGACCGTCTTGAAGGTTGATCCCGGCGGGTAGCGCCCCTGCGTCGGGCGCAAGACCAAGCGACCGTCGTTCGACTGCTGGAGCGACTCCCAGTAGGCGCGCGCCGCTTGGAGTTCCTGCTCAGAGGCGCTGGTGCCGACCGCGAGCTGGTTGGGGTCGAAGGCCGGCGCGCTTGCCATCGCCAGCACGGCTCCAGTATGCGCATCGAGGAGCACTACCGCGCCAGGCCGCCCACCTAGCAGCCGATCAGCCAGCGCTTGTAGCTCGGGATCGATGGTGAGCACAATGTCGTAGCCCGGCGTCGGGCGGTTGAGGATGCCATCGATCCACTCGCGCAGCCGCCGCGCCTCGCTCCGGCCGCTGAGCGCGGCATCGTAGGAGAGCTCCAGGTTTGCTGCGCCGTAGAGCGCCGGCGAGTAGTACCCCGCTAGATATGCAGCCGGTCCGAAGGGATAGACCCGCTGCGGCCGGCCGTCCTCGCCGACCCGCGTCTCGGCGATCACCGTGCCATCGCTCGCCAGGATCCTCCCGCGGCGCGACTCCTCAGCCAGCGCTTGCCGGCGTGGGTCGGCTACTACCTCAGTCCCGGTCGAGTAGATGCGCGACTGGATGCGCTCGCGGTCGAGCGCCTGCACCCGCACGAGCTGGGCTCCAACCAGGAGGAACCCAATGCCGAACGCCGCCACCACGTGGACCATCGTCCGATCCATGGTACGCACCTGTCGCCCGAGTGCCGGCCACAGGGCCACCCCCCACAGCAGTCCGAGCACGACCAGCAGGGCGAGCCATCGTGGATCCGTGCGATCCTCCGTGGTCGCTACTCCATAGGCGACGATCGCGGTGGCAGATACCAGAGCAGTGGTCCGGACGAACCAGCTCATCGACGCTCTCCCGCCGTCTCGCTCGCCTTGAGCAGCAGCCCGACGATCAGGAAGTTCGTCAACAGCGAGCTGCCGCCGGCGCTGATGAACGGTAGTGTGATCCCGGTCAGCGGGAGCAAGCGCACGTTGCCCGCCAGGATGATCAACGTTTGAAGGCCCAGCACCACCGTCAATCCTGCCGCCAGCAGTCGGACGAATGAATCCCTGGCCTGCATGGCGATCAGCATGCCCCTGGTCACGAGCAGCAGGTACAGCCCCAGCACCGCGACCGTGCCTAGCAGGCCCAACTCCTCGCCGATAGCCGCAAAGGCATAGTCGCTGGCGACCACTGGGATGAACTGCGGATATCCGAACCCTAGACCGGTGCCGAAAATGTGGCCATGCGCGAGCGCGTAGTCCGCCTGGATCGGCTGAAAGCCGGCCGCCAATGGGTCGCTCCACGGGTTCAGCCAGACTTGGATCCGTACCTTCACGTGACTGAACAGGTGCAGCGCCACGTACACGGCCAGCGCGAACGTCAGGAGACCGGCAATCACGTAGGCCACTCTGCCGGTCGCGAGATAGAGCATCGCCAGGAAGATGCCGAACAGCAGCAGCGCGTTGCCCAGGTCACGCTGCAGCACGACGACCAGGACCGACATGCCCCACATGATCAGCATCGGGAGGAGATAGGGTAGCGGGGGAAGCGTGAGCGGGCCGAGGCGGTAGCCGGCCGCGATCAGGTC
>BEIC01000155.1 GCA_002898875.1 bacterium HR26 | reverse complement strand
GGCCCGCCAGGCCAAGGCGTGAGCGAGGTCGCGCGAGAGAACCATGGGGCCGAGGTCTCGGCGGTGGCGGCCGCGAACGAGCCCGGCGGCGAGACCAACCACGGCCAGCAGGTGAGCGAGGTGGCGCGCGACAACCACGGGACTCAGGTCTCCGAGGTCGCGACGTCGAAGGGCGATGAGAACCAGGAAGGCGAGCAGGAAGAGCAGTCTGTTCGCGATGTCGCCCGCGACAATCATGGTGCTCAGGTGAGCGAGGCTGCGAAGTCCAGCAAGCCAGCTGGCCCGCCGGGCGGAGACGAGGAAGAGGGAGAGCAGGATGAGACCGGCGGGGAGTGATCGGGACGATGCGGACGGCGGGGACGATGGCACCGAGCCTTCGCCTCGGAGGTCAAGCCGGAGTGGCCGGAACCTCTTCCGCTCCGGCCACTCCGGCAGAGCAGCGCGACGTTGATGAGCGGCTGCTCGTCGATGCCGCGATCCAGGGGGATGTGGAGGCGTTCGCGGCGCTCTACGATCGTTATGTCGATCGCGTCTACCGGCACTGTTACTACCGCACCGGCCACCGCGTCGATGCTGAGGACTTGACTCAGGAGACCTTCCTGCGCGCCTGGCGAGCGATTGGCCGCTACCGCAGGACGGGTGCTCCGTTCATCGCCTGGCTGCTGACGATCAGCGACCGGCTCGCGACGAGCCGCTACCGGAAGCTGCATCGACTCCTCACGGCCGATGTCGAGACAGTTCCGCTCCACCAGCATTGCCACGAGGATCCGGAGGGAACGGCGATTACCTGGCTGGCCTGCGATGAAGTCCGCCACGCGATCCTCCAGCTCCGGCCGGAGCGCCAGCAGGTCATCATCCTGCGTTTCATCGACGGCCTCTCGGTTGCCGAGGTGGCAGCAGCGCTCGGAAAGAGCGAAGCCAACGTCTCAGTCATCCAGCACCGGGCGCTGGCCGACCTGCGCCGGCTGCTCAAGCGCTCGCCTGACAACCGGCCCGCGCTTCGCGGGAGCCGGTTGATCCGGCGGCTGAGCGGCACAGTGGCGCGGGCCGCCCGCGAGCGAGAGCCGTGACCAGAACGGCCGGCTAGCCGAGCAGCTCAGCCTCTCCCAGCGTCGCCCGGTAGAGGGCGTTGAACAGCAGCCGATAGGTGCCTCGAAGCTGGGCGCGGAACTGCGGGCGAAAGCCGAAGAGGATCACGCAGCCATCCCCGACCGGTACCTCGACCAGCGCGGCCTTGCCGCCCAAGTGCTCGGCGCCCAGCAGCCAGCCGGAGAGGAGCAGGTTGGTCAGCGGGTAGCGCGCGACCACTACCGCCTCCGCCTCGACGGTGAAGGCTGGACTGTCGGCCAGCATCACCGCCACCTCGCGTGGATAGCCATAGCCCAGCGGGTGCTCCGGGTCGATCAGCACCTGGAGCAGCGCGCCCGGGCAGGAGAAACTGTCCGGCAGCAGGCCCTCCAGCGCATTTCGGACCGGCAAGTAGAGATGGTCGATCGCGACCTCGCTCGCCGCGCCGAGCGCGACCAGCGTCCCGCCCAGCTCGACGAACCGCCGCAGGTTGGCGATCCCTCGCTCGCCGATCCCCCCCGCGTACTCTGGTGGGTAGAAAGCCGGGTCGTTGCCGTGCAAGATCTCTTCGGCCGGCTGGTGGGGGAGCACGATCACGTCGAAGTGTCGCTCCAACCGCCCCTGCCGCAGGTCCTGGTCCCGCACCGTCGTGAACGGCAAGGCGTAACGCTCGAAGATGAAGCGCGTCCAGCCCTCGTCGATTGCGTTCGGACGCCAGCTCCGGTAGAGCCCGACGCGAGGCTGGCGGAGTAGCCGGAACGGGATCGCCGATACCTCTTCCAGGCCGCTGAAGAGGCAGCGCGTCTCCCGCGCGATGGCCTCGGCGGCTTCGGGCGCGAGCCCGCGAGCGAGAAAGGTGCCGGCCGGCCAGTGCGTCCCTGCCAGGTCGAAGTGGCCGGCCGAGCGCCAGACCTGCGCCCCGGCTGCCAGCAGCCGGTTCACCGCTCGGACAGCCGCATTCGTCTGCGGGCTGATCAGATACCCCAGAGCGCCGCTGCCCTGGACGCGCCCATCCGGGTAGCGTGCCTGCCGTACCGGCGAGAGCTCGGCCGCGAAGGGCCGGTCGGCCAGCACGGCCTCAACCCCCATCGCCAGCGGCAATGTATGCGCCGTCGTGTCGTAGGGCGGCTTCGGCGGACCACCGGAGTAGAGCCGGATATCGGGGTAATGCTGCACTTCAAGGAGCGTCTTGGCGAAGGCGCCGAACGGCTGCGCCAGACGAACGACTGCGCTGCCAACCGGGTAGGTCACGCCACCTGCCTCGAAGGGGGCACTCGCCTCCTCGACCTCGACCAGACCGGTCAGCAGCGTCTCGATCAGCTCGGCCACAGCGAGCGGATCCGGCTGATCGGCCGGGATGATGAAGGCATAGGGTGACTCGCGCGAGACCGCCCGGCGCTGCACCCGCCAAAAGTTGCGCACCCACTGCTCGCGATAGCGCGCGGCATGCCGCAGGCAGGCGTAGACGGCGAGCTTTTGGTAGTCCACGATGTCGCTCAGCCTCCAGGTTCCGCCCGGCCAGGGCAGCGGCTGGTTCCAGCCCGCGCGTCGGGGATCGCAGTCCTGGATCGTGCGTAGCGCCTCGGGCTTGAGCTCGATCGGCGTGGCGATCCGGCAGCTCGCCGCCTCGGAGAGCAGCCGCACGCCGCCGTGGTAGTGCTGGTAGGCGCGCGATGGGCTGAAAGCATCGAAGATCACGTTCACCGCTACGCCGGTCTTCCCCTCGGCGATCAGCTCGCAGGCGACGGCCGTGCCGAGCTGGGCGATCTCGGCCTGCAGGATCGGGTCGACGTTCGGGTCAAACGGGTCGATATACGGCGGCAGGACGAAGCGCGGCCCGTCCGGCGACATCTGGTGCTGGTCGAAGACGATGTGGGGATGCCAGCGGTTGTGTACCTGCTCGACGACGAGGCGGGTCTCGGCGAGGTTGAACATGAACCAGTCGCGGTTGTTATCGTGGCCGGCATAGGGGTGGTAGAGCGCCGGCGGCGGAGCTCCCTCCGCCGGGGTATCGAGCGTGCGCGTGTACCAATCGACCACCAGCTCCAGACCGTCTGGATTGAGGCAGGGGATCACGAGCAGCACGACCTCGTCGAGCACGGCACGCAGCTCGTCCTCCGCTCGCGTCGCCAGCTCATAGACGAGCCCGGGGGTCATCTGCGTCGAGCCGACTTCGGTGGCATGGACACTGCAGGTGAGCAAGACAACGCAGCGCCCTGCCTGGATCAGCTCCTCAGCCTCTCGCTCAGAGAGCGTGCGCGGGTCGGCCAGCCGCCGCTGGATCGCCTGGAGCTCATCGAGACGTGCGAGGTTCGCCAGCGACGAGATGGTGAGCAGGATCAGCGGCCGCCCCTCGGTCGTCGGCCCGAGTTCCTCGTAGAGCACGCGGTCGCTGGCAGCCGCCACCGCCTGGAAGTAGGCCAGCAGGTCTGGCCAGCGCGCCAGCCGGCGATCGGCCCCCGGCGCGAACCCGAACCAGACCTCCGGAGAGGGGATGGTCATCGACATCGCCTCCACCCTTCCCAGCGGGCAGCCAGCAACCTACCTTAGCCCGTCGGCTCGAGATGCCTGAGGACGAAGGGCTAGTGAGACGGCAAACGCTCAGATAACCGCGTTTTCCAGCGTGAGCTGGCCAACCGTGATCTGGACGCAGTCGCCGGGCTGGAGCGTGAAGTCGTCCGGTGGGACGATGCCGGTGCCGGTCATCAGGAAGCCGCCCCAGGGGAACGCGAGCTCCCGGCCGAGCCAGCGCACCAGGTCGTCGGGCGAGCGCTTCATCTGCGCCGTCGAGGTCTCGCCGGTGAAGATAACTGCATCGCCGCGCCGGATCACGAGCCGGATCGGTAGCGCCAGGAACTCCGAGGACTCGTGGATCAGGATACCGGGGCCGAGTGCGGTAGCCCCGTCGTAGATCTTCGCCTGCGGCAAGTAGAGCGGGTTCGCCCCCTCGATCGAGCGCGACGACACGTCGTTGCCGGCCGTGTAGCCCACGATCTCCAGCGTGCGCGTGAAGACGACCACCAGCTCGGGCTCTGGCACGTTCCAGGCGCTGTCTCGCCGGACGCGGATCGGCTCGCCGGGGCCAGCGACGCGCCAGCCGGCGGCCTTGAAGAAAAGCTCCGGCCGCTCGGCCTCGTAGACCAGATCGTAGACGTCTTTGACGAGCGATTCCGCTATACGGGCATCCCGGCTTCGCAGGTACGTCACCCCGCTGGCCCAGACCTCCTGCTCCGGCTCCAGCGGCGCCAGGGGCGGGTCGGTCGCCGGCTCGCCGGCCGGCAGCACAGCCAGGAGCTCGCGAGCGGCCGCGGCGGGCAGCTCCAAAGCAAGCCGCAGGTTGAAGCTGGCCGGGAGATAGTGACCATCCCTGGCCCAGCGCGGCCCGCCAGGCGTGGCATGACGCGTCAGATACACGAGTCGCCTCCTCCTCGACCTTCGCTGCCCAGATCCTAGCCGCTGCCAGGTGAGGCGTCCAGGCCCGCCTGGCAACGCACATGATCGGTGGGCGCGCCGGGGAAGGCGCGTGTGTATGGTATACCAGAGGACGCCACCCGGGGTTCCAGGCCTGGGTGGAAGCTATCCAAAGCGCGGTGCCCGCGCCGCCGTAGGTGACGGCGCTCGCTCGAGAGCAGAGAGGTATTCGAATCGATGTTCCAGCTCATCGTCCTCGATATCGACGGGACACTCCTCGACCCTTCGGATATCGTCACCCCAGTCGTCCGCGACGCGATCAGCAAGGCCCGAGCGCTCGGCGTCGAGGTGGCGCTGGCGACGGGGCGACGCCTCCGCTCGACCCGACCAATCGTCGAAGAGCTGGGCATCGCTCTGCCACTGGTCGTCCACAACGGCGCTCTGGTCTGGGACACCGCGCATGACCGGCCACTGCACCAGGCTCCGTTCGACCGCTCGACTCTCGCGCTGGTCACGCAGACCGCGCTCGAGCACGAGCTCGGCCTGATACTGATCCGCGGTCCCCAGTCGGACGAGCGTATCGTTCTCACCGAAATACCCGGCCAGGCCGGCGCGCTCCTGGAAGCCGCGCTCGCAACCCGCCCGGGCGACGCCGAGCGCCTGCCGCCGAACGCGCTCCTCGATCTGCCCGACGTGCTGACCATCGACCTCTTCGCTCCGGAAGAGCGACTTCGCCCGGTGACGGCCAGGCTCGCCGAGCGTGGCCTGTCACTCTTCCATGCGGGGCCACTCGAGTGGGACGCGACCCCGCCGTTCTGGGCCGCCAACGTCCACATGCCGGGAACGAGCAAGGCGAGCGGAGTCGCCGTGCTCGCCCGGCGGCTGGGGATCACGCTGAAGGAAGTGCTCGCGGTCGGCGACGGCGAGAACGACCTGCCCCTGCTCGAAGCCGCCGGGCTTGGCGTCGCGATGGGGAACGCGGCGCCGCATGTCAAGGCCCGGGCCGACGCCGTCGTGCGCGGGCACGACGAGGACGGGGTAGCCGAGGCGATCGAGCGCTTCGTGCTCGAGCCGTTGCGGGAGAGCGGCCTGTCGCTCCCGCTGCAGCGGTCGGACTGAGGAGCCGGCGCGTGGCCAGCACTGCACCCCACCCGGCTCTCTATCCGTTTGTTACAGATGGGAGGTCACCGGCGGTGGCACCAGGGGATGGGCCTTGCCTGCGGCGTCCAGCTCCGGTAGGGGTACCACCGCAACGCAGCGCAGTCGGTCCAGGGGAAAGGGAAGGGATGTGTCTCTCGCTGGAAGGTACCAGCGCCTGCTCCTCGTCGCGCTCCTCGGCCTGGCGCTTCTTGGACAGCCCTCGCTCGTCTCGGCAGCTCGCGATCCAGCCAACCCTCGCGATTTCTTCGGCATCGTCGGCCGAGACCCGTGGTACGAGTACAACACCGATCCGGAGCGTCACCCGCTCGACGTGAATCGAACCTTCCTCGAGGGCATGATGGCCGACATCGCGGCCATGGGAGCCGGCTGGGTGCGGATCGAGTTCCACGCTGAGTACGACCAGCCGGAAGG
>BEIC01000154.1 GCA_002898875.1 bacterium HR26 | reverse complement strand
AGCCGACCGGCGTCGTCCGCGAGACCGCGCTCCAGATGGTACGGCAGCGGGTGCCGGAGCCGAGCGAAGACCAGCTCGCCGAGGCGCTGGTGCTCGCCGGTCGCCAGTTCCTGAGCGACGGCGTCACCAGCGTGGCCGAGGCCGGCATCCGCAAGCCCGAGGAGCTCCAGGCCTACCAGCGGCTGGCGCGCGAGCGGCGGCTCCCCGTCCGCACCACGCTGATGATGCTGATCGGCGAAACGCTGGAGCCGCTGGTCGAGCTGGGCGTCCAGACTGGCCTGGGCGACGAGTGGTTGCGCATCGGCCCGGCCAAGCTCTTCCTCGACGGCAGCATCGGCGGGCGCACCGCGCGCATGTCGCAGCCCTATCTCGACCAGCCGGACACCAGCGGCCTCTGGATGGAAGAGCCGGAGGTCATGAAGCACAAGCTCCTCGCAGCGCACCGGGCCGGCTTCCAGTGCTGCGCCCACGCCATCGGCGACGCCGCCATCGAGCTGCTGCTCAACATCTACGAGGAGGCGCTGCGCCAGCACCCGCGCCCCGATCACCGCCACCGCATCGAGCACTGCAGTATCCTGCGACCCGATCTGATCGAGCGCATCCAGCGGCTCGGCGTCGTCCCGATCCCGGGCACGACCTTCCTCCACGACTTCCAGGAGGCTTATCTCTCCGGCCTCGGCCGGGAGCGGCTGCGCTACGCCTACGCCATGCGTACCTTCTTCGACCGCGGCATCGTCGCCGCAGCCAGCACCGACGCGCCGGTGTGCGCCACCAGCGCCATGCTGGGCATCCAGACGATGGTGACGCGCCGGAACGCCGCCGGCCAGGCGCTCTGGCCCGAAGAGTGCATCTCGCTCGAGGAGGCGGTGCGCGCCTACACCTACAACGGCGCCTACGCCACCTTCGAGGAGCGTATCAAGGGGACGATCGAGCCGGGCAAGCTGGCCGACCTGACTGTGCTGGAGACCGACCTTCGCGAGGTCGAGCCGGCGGCGCTGGGCTCGGTGCGCGTCGACTTCACTATCGTCGACGGGGAGGTCGTCTACCAGCGCCCCGGAGCTGGGTAGCGCCCCTCCCACACGGCTGCGGTAGGATACCGGCAAGGGCTTCTGAGCGAAGGGAGGGAGCGTTGGCCGCCGACGTCGTGCTCCTCAACGGCAACGTCCTGACCATGGACCCCGAGCGGCCGCGGGCGCAGGCGATCGCCGTCTGGCGAGGCCGTATCCTCTCGGTCGGGGACAACGACGCCATCCGCGCCGAGGCCGGCCCCGCGACGCGGGTCATCGATCTGGGCGGCAGGACCGTCCTACCTGGATTGAACGACAACCACTGCCACCCGATGGGCTACGGCTTCGCGCTGGACTCGGTGGACGCCTCGCCCACCGCGGCCGGCACGCTCGCTGAGATCCTTGAGCGATTCCGCGAGGCCGCCCGGAGAGCGACGCCCGGTGCCTGGATCCGTGGACGCGGGTACGACGACACGCGGCTCGACGTGCGGCGCCACCCTACCCGCTGGGACCTCGACCAGGTCACCGGTGATCACCCGGCCATCCTCACCCGCACCTGCGGCCACATGAGCGTCGTCAACAGCAAGGCGCTCCAGCTCGCCGGCATCACCCGCGACACACCCGACCCCGAAGGCGGGCGGATCATGCGCGATGAGCACGGCGAGCCGACCGGCCTGCTCCAGGAACGCGCCCAGGAGCTCGTCCGCCGGCTCATCCCGGAGCCGACGGTAGAGGACATCAAGCGTGCGCTGGTGGCCGCCGGCAAGCAGTTCCTGGCGATGGGCATCACCAGCGTGGCCGAGGCCGGCATCCGCAAGCCCGAGGAGCTGCGCGCCTACCAGGAGCTGCGCCGCGAGCAGGCCCTGCCGGTTCGCACGTACCTGATGATGTTGATCGATGACATGCTGGATCCGGTGGAGCGGCTGGGCCTGCGCACCGGCCTGGGCGACGAGTGGCTGCGCATCGGCCCGCTGAAGCTGCTCCAGGACGGCAGCGGCGGGGGGCGCACCGCGCTGATGAGCGTCCCCTACCCCGGCGAGCCCGACAACTACGGCATCGCGGTCTACACGCAGGAGCAGCTCGACGAGGCGTTCCGGCGCGTGGCCAGACTCGGCTGCCAGGGAGCAGCCCACGCCATCGGCGACCGCGCCATCGAGATGATCCTGACCGCCTACGAGCGCGCGCTCGCCGCCTACCCGCAGCCCGACCCGCGCTGGCGCATCGAGCACTGCGGCATCCTGCGGCCGGACCTGCTCGACCGCATGCAGCGGCTCAAGGTGCTGGCCGTGCCGCAGCCGGCCTTCGTCTACTACCTCGGCGACTCCTACCTGCGCAACTTCACCGAGGAGCAGCTCGCCCTCTCTTATCCCTGCCGGGCCTGGCTCGACCGCGGCATCGTGGCCGTGGGCAGCTCGGACACCCCAGTCGTGCCGGCCCACCCCTGGGTCAACATCCGCTCGGCGGTGACCAGACTGACCCAGGACGGCCAGCGCATGGGGCCGCAGCAGGCCGTGACGGTGGACGAGGCACTGCGGATGTTCACGCTCAACGGCGCCTACGGCTCTTTCGAGGAGCGGATCAAGGGCTCGATCGCACCGGGCAAGCTCGCCGACCTGATCGTCATCGACCGCGATCCTCGAGAGGTCGAGCCGGAGGAGCTCCACACGATCCGGAACGAGCTGACGATGATCGACGGCAACGTGGTGTATGAGGCGTAGAACAGTCCATGACGTGGAGGGAGGTGCAGCATGGCAGTCACGGTTCGCTACCTGGGGCATGCGGCCTTCGCGCTGGAGGCCGAGGGCAAGCAGGTCGTGATCGACCCCTTCCTGACGGGCAATCCGATGGCGGCCGCGAAGCCGGAGGATCTCAACCCAGTTGCTATCCTGCTCACGCACGCGCACGCCGACCACGTGGGCGACTCGGTGACGATCTCCAAGCGCACCGGTGCGCCGGTCATCGCCACGTTCGAGCTCGGCAGCTATCTGGCCCAGCAGGGGGCCGAGACGATCGCGGCGAATCACGGAGGTACCGTGAGGTTCGAGGGCGGGAGCGTCAAGTTCGTCCCGGCCTGGCATACCTCGAGCTACGGCGAGCAGTTCCTCGCGCCCGGCGTGCCGGCCGGCCTGGTGGTGCGCTTCGGCGGCAAGACCATGTACTTCGCTGGCGACACCTGCCTCTTCGGCGATATGGCCCTGATCGGCGAGGAGGGACTTGACCTGGCCGTCGTCCCGATCGGCGACTTCTATACTATGGGCCCGGCCGACGCCGTGAAGGCGGTCAAGCTGCTCAAGCCCAGCGTCGTCATCCCCTGCCACTACAACACCTTCCCGCCAATCCAGCAGGACGCCGAGGCGTTCAAGCGCGAGGTCGAGGCGGCGACAAGCGCCCGCTGCGTCGTGCTCCGGCCGGGGGAACAGTACGCCCTGGAGTAGGGGGCCGCCCCCTTACCGCACATCATCGCCAGGTCACACGGCGAGGGGCTGCTGGGGAGAGGGTGCACCCTCCCCAGCAGTCATCCGGAACCGCGACCGCCCCGAGACATCGGGCAGCTTCCGCGGGCATGACGCGGGGTCGCGCACGTGGGTACCATAGGTCACTGGGCTGCCGGAGACAGGTGACCGGCAGCCCACCTCGACCGAGACCGCGAAGGAGGATGGGAGCATGCCGAGCCGTCATGAAGCCTGGGCGCTGGTCACCGAGTACACCACCCAGCCGCACCTGATCCGCCACATGCTGGCGGTCGAGGCGGCGATGGTCGCCTATGCCAGGCGGTTCGGGGAGGACCCGGAGCTCTGGGGACTGGTCGGCCTGCTCCACGACTTCGACTACGAGCGCTACCCGAACATCAGCGTCGAAGGGCACCCGGTCGTCGGCTCCCGCATCCTGCGCGAGCGGGGCTACCCCGAGGAGGTGATCCGCGCCATCCTCAGCCACGCCCCGGAAGTCACCGGCATCCACCCCGAGAGCCTGATGGAGCGGACGCTGGTGGCCGTCGACGAGCTGACCGGCTTCCTGGTGGCGGTGGCGCTGGTGCGGCCGACCAAGAGCATCCTTGATGTCGAGGTGCGCAGCGTCAAGAAGAAGTGGAAGCAGAAGGAGTTCGCCGCGGCCGTCAACCGGGCCGAGATCGAGGCCGCCGCAGCGGCGCTGGGCGTCCCGCTCGACGAGCACATCCAGATCGTGCTCGACGCCATGAAGGAGATCGCGAGCGAGCTCGGCCTGGAGCGCCAGCCGGTGGAGGCCTGAGCGGGCTACCTGCAGTGCCCTCCGCGCCCCGAAATGACCCACTGGGCATACCGACTCTGGCCCAGTTCGCGCCGAGGACAGGCACTTTGTGAAGCCGTGCGCAAAGGTGTGGTAAGATCAGCCGGGAACGAGGATACGATGGTGCCCGGCTGATCGCAGGCAGCTTCTCAGGCACGTCCGGTCGCTCACGAGAGCGGAGACGGAACGATGGTGCAAGCACGCCCCAACCGAGCCCTGGGCGCTGACACGCCTCTCGGAGCCAGCCAGGTGCCCTCGAGCCTCGTCGTTCGGGGCGGCGGTATCACCGGAACAGCGCGGGCGACCGTGGAGAGGATCACAGTCTCATGGCTGTGAAGAGCCCAGCACGACTGGTCACCGTCACGATCAACGGGCAGCAGTACACGGTACCCGAAGGGATGACCATCCTCGAGGCCTGCCGGATGGTCGGCATCGAGGTGCCCAACCTCTGCTACCAGCCGCTGCTGCGCCCCTGGGGCTCCTGCCGGATCTGCACGGTCGAGATCCTCGGCCGGCGCGGCGGCCTGGTCGAATCCTGCGCCGCGCAAGTGCGGGACGGTATGGAGATCGCGACCAACTCGCCGGCCTGCGAAGAGGCGCGCAAGTTCGTCTTGCAGATGTACCTGGTCGACCACGCGCTCGACTGCCCCACCTGCGACAAGTCGGGTGAGTGCTACCTGCAGGACAACACCTACTACCACAACGTCTACGCCAACCCCTACCGGCGACCGAAGATCGCCCGGCCCTACAAACACCTCAGCGACCTCATCGACTACAAGTGGGAGCGCTGCATCATCTGCTCCCGCTGCACCCGCGTCTGCGACGAGGTGATCGGCGTCACCGCGATCGAGGTGCTCAACCGCGGGCTGGAGGCCGAGATCGGCCCGGCCTACGGCATGGACCTGCGCGACACCACCTGCACCTCCTGCGGTATGTGCATCGCGGTCTGCCCGGTCGGGGCGCTGACCGATCGCAAGTTCGCCCATCATCCCTGGGAGCTGGACGCCACCGAGACCATCTGCGGCTTCTGCGACGTGGGCTGCACGCTGAACGTCGAGCACAACCGCGGTCTGGTGCGGCGCGTCACCCATCTCTGGGAGCGGGGCGTCAACTACGGCTACACCTGCGTCCGCGGCAAGTGGGGCTACGAGCAGGTGCAGCATCCCGACCGGCTGGAGACCGCCGCGGTGCGGCAGGGCGACGAGCTGATCGCCGCTCCGCTGGACGAGGCGCTCGATCTGGTCGCCCAGCGGCTCCGGCAGTACCAGGGCGACCGTTTCGCAGCCCTCGCCTCGCCCGACAACACCAACGAGGAGAACTACCTGCTCCAGCTTTTTACCCGCGCCGTCATGGGCACCAACAATATCGATCGGCTGATGACCCGCTCGCAGGCACAGGTGGATCGGGCCCTGCTCGATTCCTTCGGCCTCCCGGTCAGCACCAACTCGGTGCAGGAGATGTTCACCGACTCGGCCTGCGCGCTGGTGGTAGGCCCGAGCATCGGCGATAAGGCGCCGGTGGCCAGCTACTGGCTCTACTGGTCGCGCAACTACCGTGAGACCAAGACGGTCGTCATCAGCCGCGACGACTACCCGCTCTGCCATCGTGCCGAGGTCTGGATCCGGCCACCTGAGGGCGCCGAGGCGGCGGTGATCAACGCGATGGCACGGGTCATCCTCGATGAGGGGTTGGCACGGCCTGCCGTGGACGGCCCCGATTTCCAGGCGTGGATCGCCGCGCTGCGCGACTACGAGCCGGAGCGAGTCGCGACGGCCACCGGAGTGCCAGTCGATAAGATCCGGCGCGCGGCCGTGCTGTACGCCACTGGCGGGCGCGGCCTGCTTGCCGAGCCAGGCGACGAGGGCTACCC
>BEIC01000153.1 GCA_002898875.1 bacterium HR26 | reverse complement strand
TCCGGAGGCGCTGATATCGCGGGCCAGGATCAGGAGCGCATCCTCAGGCTCGATCCCGGCCTCGTCGAGCAAGGCTCGGAAGTCCTCGCGCCCGAGCAGGTCGTGGACGTCGAACACCGCCTCGACCCAGGCCTTGCTGGCGCCAGTGCGGACGAGGTCGGCCGAAGCCCGCGCGCCGAGCGCGGCGCCGAGCGCGTCGATGATGATCGACTTGCCGGCCCCCGTCTCGCCGGTCAGCGCGTTGAGCCCCGGCTCGAAGCCCAGGCGCAGGTCGCGGATGATCGCGAAGTCACGGATTGCCAGTTCCAGGAGCATGCTGCCTCGTTTACTTGCGAACCAGCCGGCCGGCGTAGCAAGCCCGGCGTCGAAGCTCAGAGCCACCGTTCGATCCGCTCATCGCAATTGTACGAGAGCGCCAGGATCGAAGCAGGAACCCGGGGGCAACCCTCACCCCCAGCTCGGCGCTAGGCGCCTCGTCACCCCCTCTCCCGAACCTTCGGGAGAGGGGGTAGGGGGTGAGGGTGACAGCTTAGGTGACCTTTGTCCCTGCCTTGGACTACATCTCGACGTACGGGGAGACCCGAGAAGAGGCTCTCGAGCAGACGCGGGAGCTGATCGCCGGCTATCTCGAAGCTGCCGCGCAGGAGGGGATTCCGGTACCGTCCGAGTCACCGGCAGCCGAGCTCGTCGAGCTCGAGCTGCCTGTCGCGTGACCTCTCTATCGACGGTCAGCGACAAGGCAGTGATACAGGCGCTCGAGCGCGCTGGGGCCAGGGTCGTTCGGATCACAGGCAGCCACTACTATCTTCGCAAGCCTGGGGCAGGGCCGATCATCCCGGTACCAGTCCACAGCAACCGTGATCTCCCTGCTGGCACGCTGCGCTCTATCCTTCGCCGAGCTGGGTTGAGCGTCGATGAGTTCGTCGCACTGCTCCGAGACGAGACCGGAGATACATGTTGGTCGAGCGAGGCTAGACTCTCCCGTGCTCGCGCCCTTCGATTACCCGCGTGCCGAGTCGCTTCGCCAGCCCCTGCGCTCCCCAACTCATCACGACATCGTGGTTCCACCGGAGTAGCGGCCGGGCGATCCCGGCCGCTAAGTTCGTCCACCGTTTCACCGTCCGCGCCTGCCGGTCGTACCTGACGACTATCCAGTCACCCTCGCTCCACAGGCACCAGCGACCGGTGCCCTCCAGCTCACCGCTGGCCACGCCTTCCAGCAGCGTCGGCGGCTCGACATGGACCGTGCGCATGTCGAACGTCAGACGGTACGGCAGCCTGCTCTTCCAGGTGTAGCGGTGAACGCCGCCGACCCCTCGATCATCGCCGTGCTGGAGCTCGACGACACGCTCTACCCCCTTCCACCAGGCCGGCCACTGCTCCGCATAGCAGATCTCCCCCTAGCCAGCGTCCGCCGGCGCCCCGACGAGCCAGAGCGTCGTGAAGGCGCAGTCACTCATCGTTCCCTCCCAGTTACGTGCAGTGCGGCGTGCACAAGACCTACCTTCTGAGGACGACCAGCCTGCCGACCCACGCGAGCGAGGCGAGCCACCAGCTTGGCCGGCCTTCCGAACGCGTACCCAGTGGTAGGTCGCCGGGGACCGGGACAGCTCGCTGCGCGCGAGAGTCGCTCAGCTCCCACCCGCCTTCTTGCCCTGACCACCCGGTCGGAAGATCCCCTCGAGCGCCCGCGCGATCCGCTCTGCCGTCGTGCGGTAAGCTTCGGTGCCCCGGCCGATTGGATCCGGAATGTCCAGCTCCACGAGCTTCGCCGGGTCAAGGTCGAATGTCCGGAGCGTCGCCGCGATACACGAATCCATGACCACGACCAGGTCGAACGAGGAGAGATCCGAGGGATCGACCCGGCGAGCGCGATGGCCGCTGAGATCGATGCCTCTCTCGGCCATCACTGCGACCGCCTCCCGAGCAGCCGGAGTGCCGTCGTAGGCGTCGACGCCGGCACTCTGGATCTCAACCCCTGGTCCCAGGAGTTGCCGGGCTAGCGCCGCGGCCATTGGGCTCCGGCAGGTATTCCCGTGGCACACGAAGAGGACAGATTTGACCCCTTCTGCTCTCTGCATCGCTACCCAACCCTCTCTGCTGGCCGCTCCGAAGCCTGCTCAAAGCCATCCGGTATGGTCAGAACGAGGCCAACTCACGACCACGTCACGCTGTCCAGCTCTCCCGAGTGGGGGCATACCGCCGACGTCAGGTCGAGCCCGCGGCACCTCACCAGACCCTGCCTTTCGGCAGGCTAGCTGTGCAGCGCCTGGCGGATCCAGTCCAGGCGATCGAGCGGCATAAGGCCGTAGTGGTAGAAGTCCACCCAGTCGGCACCCACCTGGCGCGCTACCGCGACCTTAGCGGCCAGGTTGGCCGGCGAGTCGCTGTCGGGCAGCATCGGCCGCAGGGCGACGGAGAAGGGCGTTCCCTCGGGGAGCAGCTCACTGTAGGCCGTTAGGTCGAAGCGCAGGCGCTCGGGATCGCGGGCGTAGCCGATCGCCTCCAGGCCGCCGGCCGCGCGAGCCACTGCCGCGACATCCACGCCATCCTGCCAGGCGCTCAGCGGCGCCGGCTCGCCGGCCGGCTCCCCGGTCGCATAGCCCTTGGCCGCACCGGACATGTCCATGAAGTAGACGGTGGCCTCGGGCCGCACCTGCCGTACCGCTTGGCTCACCGCGCCGGCCAGCGCCGCCACCGCCTCCATCCGCGCCCGCAGGTAGCCGCCGAGCTGCCCGCCGGCCAGCCCGGCGACGTTCTCCCAGGTGACCTCGAGCTCGAGGAAGGTGGGTGGCGAGCCGGCCAGGGCCCCTTCCAGAGCCTGGCGCACCGCGTCGCGAACCTGCTCGCCGTCGACGCCGGCACGACCGGCCACCTCCAGGCAGTGCCGGCAGAAGCAGAGGCCGAAGAGAAAGCGCGCCATGAGGCTCAGCCGCACGAAGCAGCGCTCGTGGTGGTAGCCATGGTCAAAGCCCAGGTAGCAGAGCGCCTCGGCCAGGATCGCATCCACCCCGTAGCGGGCGATGTCGGACGCCAGCGCCGCCGCGAAGGCCCGCACCTCAGGGTTGGCCGGGCAGAGCTGGGTGATGTACGGGTCACCGAAGGCGTTTTGCATCGCGCAGTCCGGGTGCAGCGAGCCCAGCCGCGTGTTGTGCAGGAAGACCGTCCAGGCCCGCACGGCCATCCCGCGCCGGCCGGCGGCGTCCACCAACTCCGCCAGCATGTCGACCTGCTGCGCGAGTTCGCTCACCAGCGGCCGGATACGGAGCCCCTGGTAGCGCTCGGGATCGGGCCGGAAGAAAACCGTGCCACCCTCAAGGTAGCGAACCCTGCGCACCGGGTTGTGTGGGAAGACGTCACGCGCGTGGTGATAGGCACACGCCAGGCTGACTCCTTCCAGCCCGGCGCGGCTCTGCAGGTTGTCGAGGACGGCCTCCAGCCCCTCATCGTGCAGGTCGGTCGCGAACAGGAACGCCGAGCCCTTCATCCCTCCTCCTCGCTCACCGTCGTGGAAAGCCTGCGCCCGTACCATTGTAGCCCGACCTGTCTTTCGCGACGCGTATCAGTCGCGGCCAACCGCAACCTGGTCCTCAGCCGCTGGGGTAGACGCCTGCCGCTTCGGTCGGCAGTCGAGCAGCAGGCTGACCGCCGCGCCCATGAGGAGGAGGGCGATCAGCCCCGGCCAGAGCAGGATGGGCCGCGACGATTCGAGTACCTGGCCCGCAGCCCAGGCAGAGCTGCCCCAGGACAGCCCCCAGACTACACTGCTGAAGGCCAGGTAGCGACCGCGCAGGCGCTCCGGCGCTAGCTCGACGATGATGGCTCCAGATGCCGGCATGAAGAGGAGCTCGGCCAGCGTGTAGACGATCATGGCCAGCAATGCCAGCGCGCTGAGCCAGGGGCTGAGCGCGAATAGCGCGTAGCTGAGCCCCCAAACGAGACCGGCGAGCGCGAAGGTGACGCCATAGCGCCATCCGGAGAGTGCGCGAGCGACCGGCACCTGGGCCAGGATGACGATCAGCGTGTTGACCGCGAAGAGCGCGCCGATCATCCCTTCCCGGATGTCGGCAAACTCCCGAAGGTAGGGAGGGACGCTGACCTGGATCTGCGTGAAGGCGGTGACCAGGATGAAGAGCACCACCTGGCTCAGGATGAACCAGCGGTCGCGCATGACCTCACGCCACCCGAAGAGCGCCGGAGCGTCTTCCCTCGCGGCCCGAGCAGCCCTGCCCGGCGAGCGCACCAGCACGAGGATCAGGCCGGCCGCCAGGAACACGAGGCCGCCGCTCAACAGGTAGAGCTGCCGGTATTCGGAGAGCCCTCCGCCAGAGACCAGCACCCCTCCGATCAACCCGCCGGCGCCGATGCCGGTCGCGTTGGCCACTCGGAGCAGGGCGAAGACCTCGCCGGCCCGAGCTGGTGGCAGGAACGAGGTCGCCAGCGCATCGGAGGCTGGCCAGTAGAGGTTGCCGAACAGTCCGAAGAGGATCATTAGGGCCAGGAATCGCTCTGGGGTCGTCCCCCAGGCGAAGGCCAGGTAGGCCAGGCCGAGCCCCGCCACGGTGGCGATGAGGACCGGTCGCGCTCCGAAGCGGTCGATTGTCCCGGCTAGCACCAGGGTGAAGACGACCCCGCAGGTCGCTGCGACCGCCAGGCCGGCGCCCACCAGCCCTTCACCCAGCCCAACGACCTGGCCAAAGAAGATGACCAGGAAGGGGAGCACCATCCCTCGCGCGGTGAAGAGCACTAGGTTGGCCGACGCCAGGAGCCAGAGTGGACGGGGATAGCGGTGGATCTGATCGAGCGTCCACTGCTGGAGCCTGGCCGATGACCACTGTGCCACGGTACCCGCCCCTTCGTCTCACCGATTATGACGGCCTATCCTCCGCTGCCGCCAGAGACTTTGCGCTATGGTTAGTCCGAGTAAGCGGCGAGAGGAGGATGCGATGCGACCCCGGATCGTGGATCTCACGCACCCGCTCGGCCCGGCGATCCCGATGTTCCCAGGGCTCCCAGGCCCGGAGATCGAGGCGTTTCTCGGCCGAGAGGCGACGGCCGAGCGCTACGCTCCGGGCGTCAGCTTCGTTGTCCATCGCTACCGGCTGATCGGGAACAGCGGCACATACCTGGATGCCCCGTATCATCGCTATGAAGATGGCCTGGATCTCGCCTCCCTGCCGCTGGACCACACCGCCGATCTTCCGGGGGTCATGGTCGATGTGGCCGACCAGGTAGAAGCTGGGCGGCTGGCGATCGGCCCAGAGCGGTTCGTCGACCTGGACCTCGCCGGCTGCGCCGTGTTGGTCCGGACCGGCTGGGATGCCCGCTGGGGCACTCCGGACTATTTAGCGACGAATCCCTACCTCACCGGCGAAGCCGCCGACGCGCTGGTAGCCGCCGGCGCGGTGCTGGTGGGGATCGACTCGTGGAACGTGGACGACGTGGCAGACCTCACCCGACCAGTCCACTCGCGGCTACTGGCCCGGGGGATACCGATCGTCGAGAACCTGCGTGGGCTGGACCGGCTGCCGCGGCGCGGCTTCCGCTTCCACGCGGCCCCGCTGCCGATTCCGGGCGGCTCTTCGGTACCGGTGCGCGCCTACGCGATCGTGGTCGAGCGCTGAAAGGGAAGGCCGTAAGCTGCGATGCCGGCTCCAGCCCGCCGAAGCTAGTTCGGACGCTCCCTGACCAGCCCGCGCGAACCTGGAAGGCGGGCTCACTAGCCAGCGCAGTTGACCTCGCCGCCTAGGCGGCGCATCGCTGCCGCCTAGGCCACACCGGATGCCGAGCGCCTCGACCGCTCGGCGGCGCGACGGGACTCGAGCTGACCTGCGAGAGTCCCACGGGTTCCTAGTCAGCCGGGCACCGGGACGCTCAGCGCTGGTCTTCCTGGGGCCGTGGTGGAGCCGGTAACCCATCGGGCGATTGGACGCCGATGAGCTGGCGGAAGCGCGCCCACAGCTCGCTCTCGGTCCGCGCCTCGGCCTCGGTCGCCGCCTGCCGGGCTTCGGCGAGCCGGGCGCGGACTCGCTCCTCGATCGCCTGCCGCCGCTGCGGCGAGAGCGCGGCTGCGACGGCGGCACCGGCGGCGATCCCGAGTGCGCCCCCGGCGACGAACCTGACGACTCGGACGATGCCTGCTGCCATCACCCGCCTACCTCCGATCGCCGAGTGCTCGCACCAGTGCCAGCATCAGGCC
>BEIC01000152.1 GCA_002898875.1 bacterium HR26 | reverse complement strand
GCCTCATCATCCCGGTCTAGCTCCCTGGGGACATGAAGCGGTGGTTTCAATCCGGCCGGCAATCGGACGTCACTCAGGTGGGAGCGGGAGTTCGACCTGGTGGTCATGACTGGGCATACCTTCCAAGAGCTCGTCGAGGATGACGAGCTCCGCGCCGCGCTCACCGCCACCAGCCCTGAGATCATCACCATCGCCCGGAGGGCCTAAGCCAGCAGGCTGTCGGCAGGGAGATTCCAGGTGTTGACATCGGGGCACGGGGATGCTATTATGATAGTGGGTCCCGACGGTTCGCGGGAGGGAAATCGAAAGCCGAAAGGCGAGTAGAAAGTACCGAACAAGGATCGTCGGGACCCATCTTTTTACCGCGATCAACCCCCGCTCTCCACGGAAAGGAGACCGCGATGCCGATCTACGCATTGCTGACCAGGCTCTCCCCGGCGACCCTCGGCGAGTGGGCCAAGTGGGCCGGCAAGGAGACCGCGGCCGACCCGAAGCTGATCGCTGAGCTCGGTGAGCAGGTCGCACAGTCGCTCAAACAGCAGGTCCCCGAGGCCAAGTGGATTGCCAGCTACGCGGTCCTCGGCCCGTACGACTATCTCGATATCTTCGAGGCGCCGGACAATGAGACCGCCGCCAAGGTGGCAGCGGTCATCCGGACCCATGGGAACGCCACCACTGAGACCTGGCCGCTCACCCCGTGGGACCGCTTCCGCGACCTGCTCCGCGCGATGGGAACGCAGAGCATGTAACCGCCTGTCGGTCCAGGGAGGCCATCGATCCTCCCCTCAGTCGCCGGGCAAGAGCGTGCCTGGGGCCTCTGGAGCAGGCTCGGCTGGTCGCTCTGCCGGCATCCGGAGGCTGCGGAGCAGCGCGAAGAGTGCCAGGTCGTACGCGCTCTTGAGCAGACCCGCCGCGACCAGCGGGAGGCCAGATACCGGGTTGCTCCAGACGAGCCCGGCGGCTACCGGGGCGATCGCTGATCCGGCGGTGCGAGCGGCGGCGGCTATCCCGGCGGCCGCCGCTCGCTCGTCAGGCTCGACGAGCGAGAGCAGGAGCGCCTGGCGCGGCGGCACGTCCAGCGTCGCCGTCAGATGCCGGGCGACGAAGAGGGTCGCCGCCACCTCGAAGCTCGGCATGAGCGGCACGAGCATCAGGATCAGGTTAGCCGGCAGGTGGGTGAACACCATGGTGTTGACCGGGCCGAACCGCTGGGTCAGCGGGGCGGCCAGCAGCAGCGAGCCGGCCATCAGGAACTGCGCGAGCGAGAACATCATCCCCAGGGTGGCGGTCGAGGCACCGAACTTCTCCGCGAACCAGTAGGCGACCGCGCTTTGAACTGCCAGCCCTCCGGCGAAGGCGTCCACGGCGAAGAGCGCGGAGAGCGTCAGGATGAGCCGCCGGGAGCGGCGGAGCCCCAGCAGCGACCGGCCGGCCTGTACGCGAGGCGACGGCTCGATCGTCGCCGGCAGGCGGCTGAGCATCGCCAGGAGCAGCAGTCCGGTCGCGGTCGCGCTGAGGAACACGGCCCGGTAGGCATCGGTTCCCGTCATGCCCAGGGATTCCGGTATCGAGGCCGCCAGCGCGCCGACCCCGCTGCCGAGCATGGCGACCAGCGTGTGGGCGGCGAGGACTCCCGTCCGCTGCTCGACCCGGGTGGCTTCGGCCAGCGCGGCCTGCTCGACCGAGAGGGCCGGGCCGGTGTCGTAGCCGGTCGGGCCGATCGCGCCCAGGATCGCCGCCGCGAGCAGCAGGGCCGGCAGATTGCTGAGGGCGAAGACGAGGCTAGCGAGCGCCAGAGACAGCGTCGTCAGCAGGAGCAGCCGCCGCCGGCCCAGCCGGTCGGCCAGCAGGCCGAAGAGCGCGGAACTGGCAGCTCCGCCGGCCAGCATGGCAGTAAAGACCCCGCCGACGGCTACCGGCTCGAAGCCGAGCGCGCTCAGGTGCAGGCCGAGCACGACGGCCACCGCGCCGAGCGCCACGTGCCGGAGCCCGGCCGCCAGGAGCAGCAGCCAGACCGCCTTCGGCCAGCCCCAGCCGAACACAGCCACCCTATCCTCTCCCTCACGCCTGCCGGCTCGGATTCTGCATGGGGCACTCGTCAACTCCCTCAAGGCTGAGACAGTGGCGAGCCGACGCTCGATCGTCCGGGCACAGCGCAGCGGACGAAGGCGACGTGCGAGCTGCGCGGAGCGCGTAGGCAAGCTTCCAGCTTACGCCGCTCGGTCAGCACGCCCCTGTCGGCACTCAAGGAGCCGGCACCGATAATATGCTCACCCGGATACGCCCCGAGACTCGCTCCCTCTCCCCCGTGCGGTGGGCATCGCTTCACTGTCCCAACGGCCGTGCCAGCGCTCCGCGGCGTTGCCCCTACTTGCGTGCCCGTGCCTGCACGATAGCCCGGATCACCAGCAGGAAGGCGATCGCCACGAGCTGCCCGCCGAGGATGATCCGGTTGACGTCCAGCGCCGGCTGCCAGGTAACGGTGCCGCCCTTGATGATGTAGACACCGGCCGGCCTTGCGCTCACGCCGAATCCACCGCCCCAGCCGCGCCCCTGTGTTTCCCCTTCGCCACTTCCGCCTCCAGCGCCGCCGGAGATCTTGGCCACCGGAATGATGGTCACGCCGTCCTTCTCGTACGGATCGCCGAAGACGCGCTTCACGCTCATCGCGTCCTGTGCTTGGGCCAGAAGCTCGCGAATATCCATGACTACCCTCCCTGTTGTCTCCTTGCTGCCCGAGTCCACGGGCCGGCCCGCCTATACCTCCGGCTCGAGCGGGATGATGATCCAGAGGAGCACGTAGGGAACCACGCCGGGCAGCCCGCCGGGGAGAAACAAGAGGACCCAGATCAAGCGCACCAGCCATACGGGCACGCCGAAGCGCTCGGCCAGGCCGCCCGCCACCCCGGCGATGATATGGTGCCGCCGCGAGCGGTAGAGCCCTCTCTGTGCAGCCATCGCTTCCTCCATCGTTCTACCGGACGCCGGTCACACGCAGTAGCGGCGCGAGGTCCGCGAGGAGCGCGTCCAGCTCGCGGAGATCGAACGCGTCGAGCGGGTTGCCGGCCGCGCTACGCAGGTAGTTCGTCCGGATGACGCCACGGCGCCGCAGCACCTCCTTGTACATGGCGACACCGTGCAGGGCCTCGTAGTTCAGCAGCGGGAGCAGCCGGGCGTGCAGGTCGCGGGCCGCGCGCTCGTCGCCTGCCTCCAGCGCCTCCCAGATCCGGAGGTGCACATCGGCCACCTGACAGGCCGGCATCGTCCCGCAGGCACCGCGCCGGTACTCATCCAGCAGGTAGCGCCCGCCGATGCCACCCATCACGCCCTGAAGCCGCGGCCCGGCTCGCTCCAGCAGGGCTGAGATGGCCCGTCCAGGCGGGAGCGTCTCTTCCTTCACATACCAGGCGTGGTCGATCTCGTCCACCAGCCGGGCGACGAAGTCCGGCTCCAGGCGCGTGCCCAGCGGCGCGTCGTGGTTCTGGATGAAGATCGGGATCTCGACTGCCCCGGCGAGCGCCCGGTAGTAGTCCCAGATCGCGGCCGGCGGAACCGGCCGGGCGTAGGGAGGCATCGCCATCACCGCGCTCGCCCCGATCTCCTGCGCGTGCCGGGCCAGCTCGACCGCCGCCTGGGCACTCCCCGCGGTCACGCCCACCACGGTCGGGATGCGCCCAGCGATCTCCTCCACCATGATCCGGGCGAAGCGACGGCGCTCCTCATCAGTCAGCGTCCAGAACTCGGAGGCGTTGGCCGGGCCGACGACCCCGTGCACCCCCGCGTCCAGGCAGAACCGGATCTGCCGTCGCAGGCTCTCCTCGTCGAGTGCCCCACCCTCGTCGAATGGAGTGCAGAGGATCACATACACGCCGCGCATCTGGGATCTCATCTCGACGCTCCTTCCCCGGGGCAAGCGGAGCCTCGCCGGCGAGTGGATCCGCCCCGGCCTTCAATCGGAGAAGTTGCCGCGCACCGGTACAGAGTCCTCGACGGCTTCACCCGCCGCCACCAGCTCGTCCAAGCGCTCGGCGATCAGCTCGGCCAGGTGCACCGCCCGCATCTCGCCCCCCCGCGCGTGCAGCCCGCCCCGGATCTGCATCAGGCAGCCCGGGTTATCAGCGACGATCAGTCCGGCCCCGGTCTGCGCCGCGTTGTCCAGCTTGCGCGTGAGGATCGCCGACGATAGCTGCGGGTAGTCCACCGAGAACGAGCCGCCGAAGCCGCAGCAGACGCTCGACTCGCGCATCTCGACGAGCTCGCAGCCCAGCACCTCGGTCAGGAGCCGGCGCGGCGCCTCACGGATGCCGAGCGCGTTGTGCGACTGGCAGGCGTCGTGATACGTCAGCCGAGGGCCGGGCCGGGTCCACCGCTGCGGCCCGAGGGCTGCTATCCGGTCCAGGAAGGTCGTGAAGTCGATCAGGCGCTCCGCCTGCCGGGCCGCCCGCTCCCGCCATTCGGGCTCCGTCCGGAACAGATGCTGGTAATCCTGTACCACCGCCGCGAGGCAGCTCGTCGAATTGGTCACGACCCAGTCGGCTTCGGTCGCCTCCAGCATCTGGATCGTCTGCCGGGCCATGGCCCGCGCCCGCGACCGATCCCCCATGTTCGCCGCCACCAGCCCGCAGCAGTGCTGGTCGGATGGGAACACGACGCGGCAGCCGCAGGCCTCGAGGACGCGCACGACCGCCTCGCCCATCTCGGGGAGCACCCGGTCGGTCAGGCAGCCAGGGAAGAACGCGACCGTCATCCCGGCGGCGCGGCTACCCTGAAAGCGCGGGGCGGGGACAGGCCGCCGGTACCCGGCCCGGTCGGCCAGGTGGCGCAAGCGGTCGCGCAGGGGCTTGCGCGCCGGGGCGATGAGATGCCGCTGCTCCGTTGCTCCGTTCAAGAAGGGGGTGCGGCTGAGATACCCCTCGCGGTCGGCCAGCGGGGCGGTCGCCAGTGCGGCCAGCCGGGCCCAGCGGTCGCCGCTCCCCGGCTTCGTCCACCGCTCGAGCGCCTGAGCCTTCAGCCAGGGCAGCCCCAGGCGCTCGGCCACCCGGGCGCGCACGTCGAGGATCAATCGTGGGATCGGGATGGCCACCGGGCAGACCAGCTCGCAGGCGTTGCAGGAGACGCAGAGGCTCTGCGGGTCAGCGACCGGCTCCAGCCCGTGATGGATGGCGGTGAGCGGCAGGCCGATCGGCCCGGTGTAGATGTAGCCGAAGAGGTGACCGCTCACGACCTGGTACGGCGGGCAGACGTTGGAGCAGGCGCCGCAGCGGATGCAGTAGAGCGTATCGACCAGCTCCGGGTCCTCGCGAGCTGCCAGCCGGCCGTTGTCGAGCAGCACGATGTGCAGCTCCTTGGGGCCGTGGGCGCCGCGCACCGGGGTCAGCTCGATGTCTGAGGTACGACTCGGGCCGGTGATGAAGCTCACGCGCACGGTGAGCTTCTGGGCGGTGCCCGAGCGCGGCAGCAGCCGGAGCATGGCGGTCACGTCGTCGAGCGTGGGCACGAGCTTCTCCACGCCCAGGACGGCCACGTGCACCGGCGGCAGCGTCGTCACCAGCTCGGCGTTGCCCTCGTTGGTCACGATGACCAGCGTGCCGGTCTCGGCCACGGCGGCGTTGGCGCCGGTGATACCCATCCCTGCCTCGATGAAGAAGCGGCGCAGCTCCTGCCGGGCTACGCCCACCAGCTCGGGCGGATCGGGCGGGATCTCCCGTCCGAGCAGCCGGCTGAAGAGGGCAGCGATCTCCTCCCGGGACTTGTGGATCGCCGGGGCGATCAGGTGCGAGGGGTGCTCACCGGCGAGCTGGATGATCCACTCGCCCAGGTCGGACTCGACCACCTGGATGCCGGCCTGCTCCAGCGCCCGGTTGAGCCGGATCTCCTCGGTCGCCATCGACTTCGTCTTGACGGCTAGCCGGACGCCGTGCCGCGCGGCGATATCCCGGACGATCGCGCACGCCTCCTCCGGCGTGCGGGCCAGGTACACCTGCGCGCCGACCGCCTCGGCCTCGCGGGTGAACTGCTCGATCAGCTCGGGTAGCCGGGCGATGGCATCCTCCTTGCGCCGGCGCAGGTCCTGGCGCATGGCTGCGAAGTCGAGCCCGGCGAAGGCCTGCTCGCGCCGCTCGCGGAAGGTCGACAGCGCCCGTTCGAGCGCGCGGGCCAGGTTCGGGTCGGCAATCGCTGTCTCGAGCTCTCGCTGGAACGTCTTGCTGCGGGCCGGCATCGCTAGGCCTCTCTCGTTGCGGCATCGCGACCGATCAGTCGAGAGAATCCTACTCCCTGCACGGTGTCGCAGTACACG
>BEIC01000151.1 GCA_002898875.1 bacterium HR26 | reverse complement strand
TAGGCGGCGACCGGGACTGGGGTCGTCACGCCCATGCGGAGCAATGCCTCATAGCACGGCTCGATCGGGCGGCCGGCCAGCGCGAAGGCTGTGGCGTACGGTGAGTGCGTGTGGATGATCGCTCCGACCTCGACGCGCTGGCGATACACGGCGGTGTGCATCTCCACGATCTCATGAGTCGCCGGGTCGAGAAATCCCTCAACGAGCCGGCCATCCAGGTCGAGCAGGGCCAGGTCGCGGAGCGTGACGCGGTCGAGCGAGCTCTGCGCGGTGAGCAGGACGTGGCCGGTCAATGGTACTCGCGCCGAGATGTTGCCGTGGAGCGATGGCGAGAGGATGCCCCGCAGGAGGAGCTGCTTTGCGGTATGGATGAGCTGCCGGGCAGTGTCGTGCGTCGGACCTGGATTGAAACGTGCGCTCTGGCTCATAGCTTCGCTCCATTCTCGGTGATGCGCGCTTCAGTGTCGCCGCTCATACTACCACGTGGCGACGTGCGGCTTCTGCGATGGTAGGATGCAGGGTGGCTGGCCGAGGAGTGGTTCACTCTGGAGTAAGGATCGATGGTCTGGATAGGTGCCGAGCGACCCGGGCGCCCAACGACGCTGGCGACGGAGGGGATGGTCGCGACGCCGCACTACCTGGCGAGCGTTGCCGGGTTACGGGTGCTCCAGGAAGGTGGGAATGCGGTCGACGCGGCCGTGGCGGCGAACGCAGTACTCACCGTGGTCTACCCCAACCAGTGCTCGCTCGGCGGCGACGCCTTCTTCCTAATCTGGGAGCCGCGCGAGCAGCGGCTGCTGGCGCTGAACGGCAGCGGCCGGGCCCCGGCAAAGGCTACCCCCGAAGCGGTCACCGCGAGTGGCTACACGACGATGCCGCAGCGCGGGGCATGGACTGTTACGGTTCCGGGGGCTGTGGACGCCTGGGCCGCGGCGCTCGCGCGGTGCGGCAGCCGGCCGCTGGTGGAGCTGCTGACACCGGCCATCGAGTACGCCGAGCGCGGCTTCGCGGTCACGCCGCTGCTCAGCGAGGCCATTTCGGAGGCTGAAGAGCTCCTGCGGGGCCAGGCGGCGGCGTTTCGACAATTCTTGCCCCAGGGCCGCCCGCCCCGGCCGGGCGAGCGGCTGGTGCAACCGGACCTGGCTCGCTCGCTCCGCCTGCTGGCCGAGTATGGGCCGGATGCCTTCTACCGCGGCCCGATCGGCGAGGCGATCGTCGCGGCGATCCAGGCTACGGGCGGGGTGATGAGCCTGGAGGATCTGGCAGAGCACCGCTCGACCTGGGTCGAGCCAATCTCGACGACCTACCGTGGCCTGGAGCTGGTGGAGCTGCCACCGAACACGCACGGCGTGACCGCGCTCGAGATGGTGAACATCATCGAGGGCTATGAGGTTGCCGAGCTGGGATGGGGCAGTGCCGAGCTGCTCCACCTGATGGTCGAGACGAAGAAGCTCGCCTTCGCGGATCGCGACCGCTACGTGGGAGATCCGGACTTCGTCCAGGTGCCACTCGACCGCCTGCTGGACAAGCGATATGCCGAGGAGCTGCGGAGACAGATCGACCCCGAGCGGGCCATGGCCAGGCGTACCGTGGCCTGGGACAACGACACGGTCTACCTGTGCGCGGTCGACCGCGAGGGACGAGCCGTCTCGTTGATCCAGAGCATCTTCCAGTCGTTCGGGAGCGGCCTGGTGGCGGAGGGGGCCGGCATTGTGCTGCATAACCGCGGCGCCTCCTTCACGCTCGATCCGGCATCGCCCAACTGCCTGGCGCCGGGCAAGCGGCCGATGCACACGTTGATCCCAGCGATGCTGCTCCGCGACGGCCTGCCCTGGGTCGTCTTCGGCACCATGGGTGGGCACGGACAGCCGCAGATCCAACTGCAGCTCGTGACGAACCTGATCGACTTCGGCTTGGAGCCGCAGGCCGCGATCGAGGCGCCGCGCTGGCTGAGCCGGCTGGAGCCAGGGGACGAGGTGGAGACGCTCTACCTGGAACCTGGCTTTGACTCCGCGGTGGGCGGGGAGCTGGAGCGGCGAGGTCACCGCGTCCGCTGGGTCGAGCGCTGGGACTCGCTGATGGGGCATGCGCAGATGATCAGGATTCACCGCGAGCATGGCCTGCTCGAGGGTGCGGCCGACCCGCGAGCGGAGGGGTACGCGCTCGGCTGGTAGCGCACCCTCGGCTGCTCAGCCTTCGATCCAGGGCAGATGGCCGTTGTCGTGGGGGCAGGCGTGTCCCTCAGGGCCGATGACCGCGCCGCAGCGGGGGCAGCGTGGCCGGCCCGCCGCGACGACGGCTGCGATCTGGCGCGCGAGCGCCTTAGCCGCCGGGAGCGTGGCGCGGCCGGCGAAGATCGGGTCCTCGTCGTCCTCTTGTTCGATATCGTGGGCGAAGATGGCGATCTGCCGGCGCTCCTCGTCGTAGCCGATCGCCATCTTGCTCACCATGTATTCAGGCGCGGAGGGCGGCACCGGGTGGCCTAGGCGCGCAGGCTGCTCGGGCACCCGGCTGCGGATCAGGCCGGCGGAGCGGAGCTGCTCGATAAGCTGCTCAATCGCAAGCCCCAGCGCCTGGAGCTGCTCCTTCTCCATCCACAAGGAGATCACGTCGGCCCCGGCGCCAGCGATCAGCCGGAACCGGCGCTGCCCCGGCTGGCCAATTGCCTCGGCTTCGAGGACCGTTAACTGGTCGTACTCGTGGCGATGCGCTGGCATAGCTCCGTGCCTTCGCGGGGCAAGGGTTCCTCCCACGTCCAACAATACTACAGCGACCGGCGCACCGCAGCACGGCGGCTCTTGCCGAGACTCGTCTCTGTGGTAGAGCGGCAGGATCGATCGAGGACGATGACAACGGGCTACCGCAGTGGTCTCCACGGCATGCGCAGGTGCCCCGGCGACTGTGGGACGGGCTCGGCGGTCGGGGTCCGACGGAGGGAGGAGGGCCAAAGAAACTCGGTCGCCAGGCGGGCACCTGCGCGTCGTGGTTTGCAGTTTCGAGTCACCCTCAGCGTACGCTGCCTTCTGGCGGGCTCAGACGGCGGGCCCGGCAACGACGCTGGGCAGCGCTCGAGGGCGTCTTCGCCATTTCCCGGCGGTCGACGGCCGTCATCAGGGCGACTACAGGGACGGCGACCTTACTCGTTTCCCCTTGTTCCCTCAATGCGGAGGGTGTCGACTGCTGACGAGTCAGGGTCGAGAGCGCTCTCGACATGTTCGCGGCCCTTGAGCGTTTGCACATGGGTACCAATTGCAGTATACTGGAACCGGTTCCAACTGGCAAGGTGGTGGCTCTTCTATGCCCGCTCGCTGGCGAAGCTGAACCCGGAGTTAAAGCCCATGGTGCTGAAGCAGGACAAGGCCGAGGGACAGCAGCCTCCCGCGCGACCTGCGGGCGTGCCGGCCAAGCGGGCCACGATCCGTGACGTCGCGCGGGAGGCTGGCGTCGGGATCGGTACAGTCTCGCGGGTCCTGAGCGGCCGGGCTCCTGTCGCGCCCGCGACTCGAGCGCGCGTGGAGGCCGCCATGCGCAAGCTCGGTTATCACCCGAGCCGGGCCGCCCAGGCGCTCTCACGCCGTCGCACCAACACCATCGCTGTCGTCGTACCGCTCTTCACGCGCTATTTCTACGTGGAAGTTCTGCGCGGGATCGAGGAAGCGTTGGACGAGACTGGCTACGCGCTCGTGATTCACTCCGTGGAGCGCGCGGCCGATCGAGACCGTGCATTCGGCGACCTGGTCGAGTCGCAGCGTGCCGATGGGGCGCTGATCGTGTCGCTCGCTCCAGATTTGTCCCTCATTGAGTCTCTCCGAGCGCTCCACCTGCCGGCTGTGCTCATCGACAGCAGCCACCCGGCTCTACCGAGCGTGGTGGTCGACCATGAGCGGGCGGCTGCCGAGGCGACCCACCATCTCCTCCGTCTCGGGCATCGCCGCGTCGCGCTGATCGATCGCAAGGATGATCCGTTCAGCGCGGAGGCCGCCTCGGCGAGGATCCCCGGTTACCGGCGGGCGCTGGCGGAAGCGGCTATACCCTGGCGTGCCGAGTACGAGGTCATCATTGACTTCACGCCCGAAGGCGGACAGACTGCGCTGCGCTCGCTCCTGGCGCTTCCCGAGCCGCCGACGGCGGTCTTCGTCGGGAGCGACACGCAGGCGCTCGGGGTACTGGAGGCGGCGCGCGAAGCTGGACTTCGGGTTCCCGGCGACCTCGCAATCGTTGGCTATAACGACATCGAGGTCGCCCGCTACGTCGGCTTGACCACGATGCGCGTGCCGATGCGCGAGATGGGGCGCCGGGGAGGCGAGCTGCTGCTGCGCGCCCTGGACCTGGGCGAGGTCGAGGCGGTGCACCTGCGCTTCGACGCCGAGCTCATCGTTCGTCGCACGTGCGGGGGTAGCCTGTTCAGGATGCCAACCGGTATTGACGCGATCGGGTAGAATAGGGGGCGATACTGCTTCCGTCCTTGAGATCATGCGGGTTGGGCTGCCGATGCGCGGGCTTGGACAACGTCGCACAGCAGCATTCCTGAAGTGTATCCCCAACTCGGGGAGTACGCTGGCGAGGCCGCCGCGTGCGCCTGGGCCAGGCGATCGGAGGCGCGCTGTATCAAGCAACCGGCACCTGGGCGGGTGACATGAGCGGTCTCGTCTGTCTCGTCTCTAGCAGCGGGTGTGCGCAGCGGACGGTGTAGAAGGGAGGGCATCGATGGCGAACGGTGACAACGTCGTCCGCGCCGGAGCGATCGAGGCGTTGCTGGTCGAGCAGCGGCGGTTTCCACCTCCGCCGGAGTTTCGTGAGAAGGCGTGGGTGAAGGATTGGACCCCCTGGGAAGAGGCGGAGCGCGACTTCGCGGGGTTCTGGGCCAAGCATGCCGAAGCGGAGCTACACTGGTTCCGCACGTGGGACCAGGTGCTGGAGTGGAATGTCCCCTGGGCCAAGTGGTTCGTCGGCGGGCAGCTCAATGTCTGTTACAACTGCGTTGACCGTCACGCCCAGAGCTGGCGGCGGACGAAGGCGGCGATCGTCTGGGAGGGTGAGCCCGGCGACTCGCGCGTCCTGACCTACCAGGATCTGCACCGTGAGGTGCAGAAGTTCGCCAACGTGCTCAAGAGCCTGGGTGTGCAGAAAGGTGACCGTGTCTCCATCTACCTGGGCATGGTACCGGAGCTGCCGATCGCGATGCTGGCCTGCGCCCGCATCGGCGCGCCGCACAGCGTGGTGTTCGGCGGGTTCAGCGCGGACGCGCTGCGCGACCGGATCCAGGATGCCGGCGCGAAGCTGCTGATCACCCAGGATGGGGCCTGGCGACGCGGCAGCATCGTGCCGCTCAAGCAGGTGGCAGATAAGGCGCTGGCTGAGTGCCCGACGGTCGAGAAGGTGGTCGTCGTGCGCCGTATCGGCCCGGCGGCCGGCGCGCATATGGTCGAAGGGCGTGACTTCTGGTGGGACGAGCTGATGGCCAAAGCCGATCCCACTTGCCCGGCCGAACCGCTGGACAGCGAGCACCCACTCTACATCCTGTACACTTCAGGGACGACCGGTAAGCCGAAGGGGATCCTGCATACGACTGGTGGGTACCTGATCGGCGTCCACCTGACGACCAAGTGGGTCTTCGACCTCAAGGACGAGGACTACTACTGGTGCACGGCCGACATTGGCTGGGTCACCGGCCATAGCTACATCGTCTATGGCCCGCTCTCCAACGGCGCCACCTCGGTGATGTACGAAGGGGCGCCGGACTGGCCGGAGAAGGACCGCTACTGGCAGATCGTTGAGAAGTACCGTATCAATGTGCTCTACACGTCGCCGACGTTCATCCGCACAGCGATGAAGTGGGGCACGGAGTGGCCGGCCAAGCGCGACCTCTCCAGCCTGCGGCTGCTCGGGACGGTGGGCGAGCCGATCAACCCCGAGGCGTGGATGTGGTACCACGAGCACATCGGGCACGGCCGCTGCCCGATCGTCGACACCTGGTGGCAGACCGAGACCGGCATGATCCTGATCACGCCGCTGCCGGGGGTGGTGACGACGAAGCCTGGCTCGGCGACGATCCCGTTCCCCGGTGTGCAGGCGGAGGTCGTGGACGAGGCGGGCAATCCCTGCCCGCCGAACGCCGGTGGCTACCTGGTGCTGACGCGGCCGTGGCCGGCGATGCTGCGGACGTTCTGGGGCGACCCGGAGCGGTACGTGCAGACGTACTGGTCACGCTTCCCTGGCCGCTACTTCACGGGCGACGGCGCGCGCAAGGACGAGGACGGCTACTTCTGGATCACGGGGCGGGTCGACGACGTGGTCAACGTCGCCGGGCACCGGCTCTC
>BEIC01000150.1 GCA_002898875.1 bacterium HR26 | reverse complement strand
TGCTGACAGCGAGCTTCGGCATCGCGCTGAGCACCGAGACGTCCACGCCCGCCGACCTGATGCAGGAGGCGGAGATGGCGCTGGCCAATGCCCGGAGCGCGAGTGGAGGCTCCTACAAAGTGTTCAGCCAGGCGCTCGACCGGGGGATGCGCCGCCGCCTGGAGCTCGAGATCCACCTCTTGCGCGCGCTGGAGCGCGAGGAGTTTTTCCTGAACTTCCAGCCGGTGATCGAGCTCGACACCGGCCGGATTGTCGAGCTCGAGGCGCTGCTGCGCTGGGAACATGCTCAGCACGGCTTGATCTCACCAAGCGAGTTCATCCCGATCGCTGAGGAGACGGGGCTGATCATCCCGATCGGCCGATGGGCACTGCGTGAGGCAGCCCGCCTGATGCGGGAGTGGCTGAGCCGATTCCCCTACCTGCCGCCTGAGCTCAAGCTCAGCGTCAACCTCTCGCCCCGCCAGCTCCGCTACTCGGGCCTGGTGCAGGAGATCGCCGCGACACTAGACGAGGTCGGCCTGTCGCCGGGCCGCTTGAAGATCGAGATCACCGAGTCGTTGCTCGTCGACACCGACGAGGCGGTGCTATCCCGGCTGCAGGATCTTCGGGCGCACGGCATCGAGCTGGCGCTCGACGACTTCGGGACGGGGTACTCGAGCCTCGGGTACCTGAGCGGGCTTCCGGTCGATTGCCTCAAGATCGACCGGACCTTCGTCGAGCGGCTCGGGCAGGATCAGGCCCAGGCGGCGATCATCCAGACGATCGTCTCGGTCGCCCGGGCGCTCGGGCTCAACGTGGTTGGGGAGGGGATCGAGACCGAGGTGCAGCTCGTCCACCTGCGCGCGCTGGGCTGCACCCGCGGCCAGGGCTACTACATCGCCCGGCCGTTGAGCGCCGACGGAGTGGCGACACTCCTCGGGCGCGGGCTCACGCTCCTGCTCCCGAGCCAGAACCTGCCGGTGAGCCCACGGGAGCCACTCGGCCAGCTAGCCTAACCGCCTCCGTACAGTGCATGATTGACGGAGTGGAGTGTGTACCTGGAGTCGCCCCCAGCGGGGCGCCTCATCTCATAGTGGGCATGGCCAGACCCGGGCAACCGGCAAGGAGTCGATCGGTGGGCAAGCCACGCATTGGATTCGTCGGTCTCGGTACCATGGGGCGACCCATGGCTCTGCGGCTCATCGAGGCAGGTTACGAGGTGATAGTGGCCGACCGCCGCCCGGAGGCGACCCACCCGCTCGAGGCAGCGGGCGCGATCGCCATGCCCACGCCGCTCCTGGTCGCCGATCAAGCCGACGTGCTGATGAGCTGCTTGCCCACCGACAACGAGCTGTTCGAGGTCTACATCGGCCCCGAAGGCGCGCTGGAGCACCTGCGACCTGGTGCCATCGTCATCGACTTCAGCACTGCGACGCCGATGATGATCCAGCGGATCGCCGCCGATGCCGCTCTGCGCCAGATCCAGGTCGTCGATGCGCCGGTCTGCGGTGGGCCGGTCGAGGCACAGCAGGGCCGGCTAACGCTGATCGTTGGGGCGGAGCCGGCGGTCTTCGAGCAGGTGCTCTCGCTCCTCCAGGTCTTCGGCCAGGAGATCCATCTCGTCGGCGGGCCAGGGATGGGCAAAGTAATCAAGCTGGTCCACAACCTGATCGCCGGCTCAGCACTGGTGCTGATCGGCGAGGCACTCACCCTCGCCGCCAACGCCGGCGCCGACCTGCAGAAGGTCTATGAGGTCGTCCGGTCGAGCAGCGGTAACTGGCAGCTCTGGAACGAGGTCGTGCCGGAACTCCTGCGGCCACCGACGCCGGTCGCCAACTTCCGGCTCGACCTGATGAAGAAAGACCTGGAGCTCGCCGTGCGGCTGGGGGCTGACCTCGGCAGCCCGGTGCCGCTCACGGCGCTGTCGTACCAGTTCTACGTCGCTGCCAGCGCGCACGGGATGGGGCAGGCACCGGCGCACGAGGTGGCACGGATCATCGCCCGGTTGGGGAACGCACACCTGGAGCGGCCAGCCCCGCTCCTCGATCTGGCCGCCGGCGACGGGCAGGGGAACGGGGCGTAGGCCCGCTCACTCCCGGGCGCCGAGGTACGCCGCTTGCACCTTCGGGTCGCGGGCCAGGTCGGCGGCCGGGCCTTCGAGCACGATGCTCCCGGTCTCCAGCACGTAGCCCCGGTGCGCGATCTCGAGCGCCATCCGGGCGTTCTGCTCAACCAGGAGGATCGTGGTCCCCTGCTGGTTCAGCCGCCGGATCACCTCGAAGATGCTCTCGACCAGCACCGGCGCCAGTCCCATGGAGGGCTCGTCCAGCAGCATGATCCGGGGCTGCATCATCAACGCCCGGCCGATGGCCAGCATCTGCTGCTCGCCCCCGGAGAGCGTGCCGCCCTGCTGCCGCCGGCGCTCGGCCAGGCGGGGGAAGAGCTGGAGCACCTCCTCCAGCCGCCGCCGGATCTCCTGCCGATCGGTGATGGTAAAGGCGCCCAGTGCCAGGTTCTCCTCCACGCTGAGCCGGGGGAAGATCCGCCGGCCCTCAGGCACGTGCCCGACGCCCAGCCTGACGATCTCGTGCGGCGGCAGCCCGGCGATGTTCCGTCCCTCAAACACAATGCGGCCCCTGGCCGGGCGGATCAGGCCGGAGATAGCCCGGAGCGTGGTCGTCTTGCCGGCGCCGTTGGCGCCGAGCAGCGTCACGATCTCCCCGTGCTCGACGGTCAACGATACGCCCTTGAGCGCGTGGATCGGCCCATAGTAGACATGGACGGACTCGAGCTCAAGAACCGGCATCGGACGCGCTCTCATCGCCCAGTACCCGCGCGGCGATCCCACCGAGCCCGGATGCTGCTCCTCGCCCCAGGTACGCCTCGATCACTCGCGGGTTTGCCTGCACCTCGGCCGGCTTGCCCTCGGCGATCTTCTCGCCGAAGTCCAGCACGGTGACGAGATCGGAGATGTTCATCACGACCTTCATGTCGTGCTCGATGAGCAGGATGGTCATCCCGCGCTCATCGCGCAGCCGGCGGATCAACGTGATCATCTGGTCGGTTTCATAGGGGTTCATGCCGGCGGTCGGCTCGTCGAGCAGCAGGAGGCGCGGGCGCAGCGCCAGTGCCCGGGCGATCTCCAGCCGGCGCTGGTCGCCATAGGAGAGGTTATTGGCGATCACGAACTCCTTGCCCGCCAGGCCGACGTAGCGCAGCAGCTCGCGAGCCTCGGCTTCAGCCTCCCGCTCGCTCCGGTGGTAGCGCCGGGTATGCACGACCGCGTCGAGGAAGCCGTAGCGGACGTGGGGGTGCAGCCCGATCAACACGTTGTCCAGCACGGTGAGGTATCGGAAGAGCCGGATAGTCTGGTAGGTCCGGGCGATCCCCAAGCGGGCGATTTGGTCCGGGCGCAAGCCAGTGATCGGTTCTCCGGCGAGGTGGATCTCCCCCTCCTCGGGCACGAGGAAGCCGGTCACGCAGTTGAAGAAAGTGGTCTTGCCGGCGCCGTTGGGCCCGATGATGCTGTGGATGGTCTGCTCGCGCACCTCGAGATCCAGGCTGTGGAGCGCAACCACACCGCCGAACCGCTTGGTGACCTGGCGCGCCTGGAGCAGCATCGCTCACTCTCCGTCCTGGGTCACGACGACGACTTCGGCGGGAGCTCTCGCTCTGGCCTCCTCTGCCGCCTCCTCCAGCTCGCGCACCCGTGTCTCCTCGGGCCAGAGGCCGGCCGGCCGGAAGATCATCATGGCGATGAGTACCGCGCCGTAGACCAGCAGGCGATACT
This sequence comes from bacterium HR26, assembly GCA_002898875.1. Classification (GTDB taxonomy): domain Bacteria; phylum Chloroflexota; class Chloroflexia; order Thermomicrobiales; family Thermomicrobiaceae; genus Thermalbibacter. The sequence continues at coordinate 2,556 of BEIC01000150.1, read as the reverse complement.
CCTGGAACTCGCGCAGCAGCTCCGGCAGGCCGACGAGCGCGAGGGCACCGACGAGAACGCCGGGCAGGCTCCCGATCCCGCCCAGCACGAGGAGCGCGACGACATTGATCGAGACGAGCAGGGAGAAGCTCTGCGGGATGACCGAGTTGACCAGCGACGCGAAGAGGGCGCCGCTGAGCCCACCCATCGACGCCCCGGTGGCGAAGGCGAGCAACTTGGCGGTCACCCGGTTGATGCCCATCGCCTGGGCCACGTCCTCGTCCTCGCGGATGGCCATCCAGGCCCGGCCGATCCGCGAGTCGCGCAGCCGCACCGAGAGGAACCAGGCGAGCGCACACCCGATCAGGATGAGGTAGTAGTACTCCTGGGGCCGATCGATGACGAACGGCCCCAGCTCGGGGCGGGCGATACGCGTCACCCCTTGCGCCCCTCCGAGGTGCGGCTTGAGCCAGTCGGACAGCACCAGCAGGCGGACGATCTCGCCGAAACCGAGCGTCGCGATCGCCAGGTAGTCGCCACGCATCCGCAGCACCGGCAGGCCGATCAGGATCCCCGAGAGGACAGTGATGGCGACCGCGATCGGCAGGGCTTCCCAGAACCCGAGCGTGAAGTGTCCCAGCTCCGGTGAAGTCAGCACGGCCATCGAGTACGCGCCGATGGCGAAGAAGGCCACGTAGCCCAGATCGAGCAGGCCGGCGAAGCCCAGGACGAGGTTAAGCCCGAGCCCCATCAGGATGTACAAGCCCACGAAATCGGTGACGTTGCTGAGGAAGAGCCCGGCCCAGAGCGGGAAGGACACCAGGAAGACGAGACTGATGAGTCGGAACACCGCCCGGCGGCGCCGGCGAGCTGGCGCCGGCAGTGCAGCTCGGCGCTCGCCTGCCCGCTGAGCCACCACGTGCCGCGCGATCGGGAACGCGAGCGCGAGCGCCAGCACAACGACCGCGCCCGGTAGTGAGAGCCCCCCGGTCGTCGTGAAGAGGAAGCCCATGACGAGGGCCGGGAGAACCGGATTGAGCACATCGCGCAGCAAGCCGACGAGGACGGTGATGGACAGCGCAGTGATCACGGCACGCCGGCCGGTCGCCGGGAACCAGGTCAACCCGCCGCCGATAAACCCGGCCGCTGCGCCGACGAGCAGGAGGACGATGAGGCCCACTGCGCCGGCTCCCCGGTTGAACGTGAGGATCTCCGGCAGGGTAGGCGAAGCGGCGACGAAGATGGTGCGCAGGTCGACCTGATCGACGAGAAGCGCCAGCGCCCAAAGCGCGAGCCCGACGAGCAAGCCGGCCAGCGCGGCGCCGGCTAGGCCGGTCCAATTGCTCACCCGCCGCGCCACCAGGTAGCCGACGGTGAGCATCACGGCGAGCAGCAGGACGTAGCTGAACGTCACCCCCTGGCCGATCAGCCGGCGACCCGCGAACGCCTCGATCAGGCCGACCAGACTGAGGTGCCACGCTACGATTCCACCGATGAGGCCGTAGACGAGCGCGCGACGCACGGCCTGCTCCCGCCCCATGCCCACTACACCCGACTACCGAGTCGTTCGCCAAGGATCCCAGTGGGCCGGAAGATCAAGATGAGGACGAGGATCGTAAAGGCGATCACATCCTTGAGCTGGTGGGCGGCCGGAATGCCCAGCCCGTCGAGGAACAGGCTGGGGCCGACCGACTCGACCAGCCCAAGTACCAGGCCGCCGAGCGCCGCCCCCGGCAAGTTGCCGATTCCGCCCAGGACTGCCGAGGTAAAGGCCTTGATGCCCGGCAGGAACCCCATAAAGAACTGGACCTGGGCAAACACGAGCGCGTAGAGCACGCCGGCCACGCCGGCCATCGCCCCACCGACCGCGAACGTGCTCGAGATGGCCCGGTTGACATCGACGCCCATCAGGGCTGCCGCTTCCATATCCTCGGCCACGGCGCGGATGGCCAGGCCGGTCCGGGTGAACGTGAGGAAGGCCCAGAGGATACCCAGCGTCGCCAGCGCACCCAGGAAGACAACGATCAACTTTACCTGGATGCCGAAGACCGCCCCTTCGAGCAGGGGCACCGTCGGATAGACCCGAACGCCGCTGCCGAACAGCCCGCGGAAGGTGTACTGCAGGAAGAACGACGCCCCCACCGCCGTGATCAACGGCACGAGCCGGGGTGCTCCGCGCAGCGGGCGATAGGCGATCCGCTCCAGGATGACCGCGATGGTCATCGAGACGAGCGCGGCGAAGGCCATCAGGGCCAGCAGCGAGAGGATCGGCCTCGACTCCAGCAACCCGCGCCGCGCCAGGGTATCGGCCAGGAAGTACGCGCTGAAGGCCCCGCTCATGAAAACCTCGCCGTGCGCGAAGTTGATCATCCGGAGCACACCGTAGACCATGGTGTACCCCAGAGCGATCAGGGCATAGATCCCGCCCTGGGCCAGGCCGAAGACCACGAAGTCGAACCACTGCCCGGCGGTGTAGCGGCCGGCGGCGAGCGTCTGGTACGAGCCGACGAGGACGAGCAAGAGGACCAGGGCACCGATCGTCCAGGCGATCACCATCGTCAGGTCGATCCGCCGGCC
>BEIC01000149.1 GCA_002898875.1 bacterium HR26 | reverse complement strand
GGGGAAGCGATGATCGAGGGTATCGACGGCCCGGTGCCGATACGGGTCTCAGTGCCCGCGGTCGCGGCGCAGGCAGCGCCGCGAGGATAGAGCGGCAGGCGCGGCAGGACACGACCGCTCGCCCTCCGCTCGGGGGACGAGAATCACTGTGCGGTTCTGCAATCGACTCACCCCACTGGCAGGCAGGAGCACAAGGGAAGAGAAGGGAGAGGGTTGATGTCGAGGGGAACAGCGAGTTGCTCGCGTAAGCGCAGCGGCAGCGCGGGTCGCGGGGCTAGCCTCGCTCCACCGGTGCGGAGTCGCTGCCGGCTCGGGAGCCGCGTGTCGACCGCCTTGCTGCTGGCCCTGCTGCTCACACCGCTGAGCTGGGCGAGCCCGGTGCGCGCTGCCCAGCCGGCGGTGATTCGCTGGGGCTACTACGTCACCTACGATCAGACATCCTGGCGCACGCTGGAAGCGCACATCGGCCAGCTCGATATCGTGTCGCCGTACTTCTATTACCTCAACGCCGACGGCACGATCACGGACTTCAGCGATGCCCGCGCGCTCGACCTGATGCGTCGCTCTGGCGTGCGGATCGTGCCGATGATCAAGAACGTGCCGCGCTGGGACGAGTTTCACGCCACGATCGACACGGGCGAGAAGCGAGCTAGGATCATCGAGCGGCTGGTCCGGTTGATCGACGAGGAGGACTACGACGGCATCCATATCGACTTCGAGGCGATCAACGCTGATGACGCGCCGCTGCTGACCGCCTTTATGCGGGAGCTCGCCGACGCGCTCCGGCCGCGCGGCAAGCTGGTGACGCAGGCCATCGCCGCGCGCACCTCGGACACTCCAACGGCCTGGGGCGGCGCCTACGACTATGCCGCGCTGGGGCAGATCAACGACTTCGTCGTGATCATGGCCTATGACTTCCACTACAGCGGCGGCAGCCCCGGGCCGGTCGCGCCGATCACCTGGGTGGAGCGCGTGGTGAGCTACGCCCAGAGCAAGATGCCTGCTTCGACGATCCTGCTCGGTATCCCCCTGTACGGTTATGACTGGGACACAGTCGAGGGACCGCCGGCCAACTCGGTCCGCTATGATCAGGCAATGGAGCTTGCCTCCCGGCCGGGCGCGACCAGCGGCTACGACTCATCCGAGCAGGAGGCCTGGGTCCGCTATACCGACGACGAGGGGCACGCTCACGAGGTCTGGCACGCAAACGCGGCCAGCGTGGCGGCCCGGCTCCGCCTGATGCTCGATGAGGGGCTGGGTGGGTTCGCACTCTGGCGGCTGGGGCATGAGGATCCAGCCGTCTGGGATGAGATCGCCCGGCTCAACACGCCGGCCACGCGCATCCCGGCGTTTACGTCTACCCGCGATCGGCTCTACTTCCCGGAGACCGGTCACTCGCTGGCCTTCGGCTTCAAGCAGTTCTGGGAGCGGAGCGGTGGCCTGATGGTCTTCGGCTATCCCCTTACTGAGGAGTTCGACGAGCTGAACCCCGACCTAGGCAAGAACCTGACCGTGCAGTACTTCGAGCGCCAGCGCTTCGAGTACCATCCGGAGTTCGCCGGCACGCCCTACGAGGTCCAGCTTGGTCGACTCGGCGTGCAGGACGCTGAGCGGCGAGACCTGCTCAGCACCGCTCCCTTCCGGCCCGTGAAAGCGGTGAGCGATGCCAACTGCGACTATTTCCCGGAGACGGGCCACCGGCTCTGCAACGGCTTCCGGGCATACTGGCAATCTCACGGGCTGGAGTTCGGCGATCCGGGCATCTCTTTCCGGGAATCGCTCGCGCTCTTCGGCTACCCGATCAGCGAGGAGTTCACCGACCCGGCTACTGGGTTCACGGTGCAGTACTTCGAGCGCGCCCGCTTCGAGTACCATCCGGAGAACCCCGAGCCATATCGAGTGCTGCTCGGCCTGCTCGGGGCCGAGGAGGTGCGCGCGAAGGGATGGATCCGATGAGCGAGCGGTCGCCGGTGGCCCAGCGGCTAATTCTGGTGCTCCACGGCCCGAACCTCAACCTGCTGGGGCAGCGAGAGCCGCATATCTACGGCACCGTCACACTCGACGAGATCAACGAGCGGCTGCGACGCCTAGCAGAAGCTCGCGGCTACGAGCTGGTCATCGTGCAGTCGAACTACGAAGGCGCGCTTATCGACCAGATCCAGCGCTACGGGTCGATGGCCTGCGGCATTGTGATCAACCCCGGCGCGCTCACACACTACAGCATCGCCCTGCGGGACGCGATCGCCGCCGTGCCGGCTCCTACGGTCGAGGTACATCTCTCGAACGTGCACGCCCGCGAGCCCTTCCGGCGACGATCGGTCATCGCACCGGTAGTAGTGGGACAAATCGCCGGGCTCGGGCCGGCAGGCTACGAGCTGGCCCTGCAGTACTTGATGGATCGCGCGGAGGAGGAGCGAGCGTGAGCACGACCGAACGGATCGCGGCGCTGCGCGAGCGCCTGCGTGAACGAGGGCTCGACGCTGCCGTGATCACCCATCCCTCGAACCGCTTCTGGCTGAGCGGCTACACCGGGGAGGACATCCCGCCCAACGAGTCTAGTGGCCACCTGGTGATCGGGCTCGAGGCCGCCTACCTCGTCACCAGTCGGCTCAACGCCGAGCAGGCCAGGCACGAGGCGACCGGCTTCACGATCTATGACCGGGAGCGCGACTTCGCTAAGGCAGACACGGCAATAATTCGCGAGCTAGGTGCCCGGCGCGTCGGCTTCGAAGACCAAGCAATCCTGTACCGCGACTACCGTACGCTCCAGGACGAGCTGGACGAGGGTGTCGAGCTGGTGGCGCTTGAGACGTTGGTCGACGACCTCCGAGCAGTCAAGACCCCTGAGGAGATCGAACTGATCGCCCGCGCGCAGGCCCTGACCGACCAGGCCTTCATGCAGGTAGCGCCTACAATCCGCCCCGGCCAGACCGAGCGCGAGATCGCCTGGCGGTTGGAGCAGGCTTTGCGCGACCTCGGCGCCGATGGACCGGCCTTCCCGATCGCCGTCGCCTCCGGCCCGAACGGCGCGCTCCCCCACTACCGGCCGACAGACCGGCAAGTCCGGCCTGGAGAGCCGATCGTGATCGATATGGGTGCGATGCTCGCCGGCTACTGCGCCGACCTGACGCGCACCGTCTGGCTCGGCGAGGCCGGCGAGCAACTCGAGCACGTGTTCGAGGTCGTCCTGGCCGCGCTGGAGGCCGCCGAGGTCGGTATCCGCGCCGGGATGACTGGGAAGGAGGCCGACGCGCTCGCTCGCGATGTGATCGCTGCGGCCGGCTACGGCGAGGCGTTCACCCACTCGCTCGGTCATGGCGTGGGTGTACGGGTACACGAGGCACCGTACCTCTCCCCACGCGGTGACCGTCCGCTGGAGGCCGGTCACGTGGTGACGATCGAGCCGGGCATCTATATCCCCGGCTGGGGCGGCGTGCGGATCGAGGACCTGGCCGTGGTGGAGCCGGACGGCCTGCGCATTCTCACCACAGTGCCGAAGCGAATCACGATCCTGCCGTGAGAACACTCCTCTCTCGCCGCTGCTGTGCCCGCGTGCAGCGCACCGGTGGACCGGCAAGCTTACGGACCGGTGGGGATCGCACAGGTTGGCTGCGCCTCGGCGGTGTAGGGACGCGGGAATCGATCCCTGTGGCCGCCTCGGGCTGTACGGCCGGGGCGGGCCAACGCGTATACTGACTGCTGATCGCATCCGTCTTCGTCGAGCTCGTGAAGTTCGGGAGAGGGCAGGATGATCGAGACGGGAGACCTTCGCAAGGGGCTTACGCTGCAGATCGATGGCGATCTGGTTCGCGTGCTCGATTTTCAGCACGTCAAGCAGGGCCGGGGTAGCGCCTTCGTCCGGCTGACCCTGCGCAACCTGCGGACCGGCGCCACCACGACCACGACCGTGCAGGCCGGCTCGCGCTTCCAGGTCGCGCCGCTCGAGCGCCACCGGGTTCAGTTCCTCTATGAGGAGGAGGGCCAGTATCACTTCATGGACCTCGACAGCTTCGAGCAGTTTGCGCTCGACCGCGAGGCGCTGGGCGATGCCGTCAACTACCTCAAGGAGAACATGACGCTCGATCTCCTCACCTACGAGGGGCAGGCCGTCGAGGTCGAGTTGCCGGTCACCGTCGACCTGCGCGTCATCGAGACCGACCCGGGCGTGCGCGGCGACACCGCCACCGGCGGCACCAAGCCGGCGCGGCTCGAGACCGGGCTCGTGGTCAACGTACCGCTCTTCGTGAACGTCGGCGATGTCGTCAAGGTCGACACGCGGACCGGCGAGTACATCGAGCGCGTGAGCTAGCAGCCGATGGCGCCACGAGACCGGCAACACCAGGCCAGTGACTATGCCGCTCTGACCCAGGCGGTCCGCGAGCTGGTCGAGGTCATGCAGCAGGCCGGCCTGTTACGGTTGGAGGTCGTGCACGGTGAGCTGCGGATCGCGCTCGAAGCCGGAGCAGCCCCGGCTCCGGCCAGGGTCGCGGCGCCGAGCCATAACCCGGTGCCCATCGCTGCTCCGTCACCGACCTCGCTCGCGGAGGAGGTCGGCACGTTCACGATCGACGCGCCGATGGTCGGAACCTTCTACGCCGCGCCGGCGCCCGACGCCGAGCCCTTCGTCCGGGTCGGTGACCTCGTGGAGCCAGGCCAGACAGTCGCGATCATCGAGGCGATGAAGATCATGAACGAGATTGTAGCCGAGCGGGCCGGGGAAGTTGTTGCCATCCTGGTCGAGAACGGCCAGGCGGTTGAGTATGGCCAGCCCCTGATGCGGCTGCGATCGGTGGAGCCTGGGCCATGAGCAGCGTCGAGCGCATGTTCACGATTCTCAGCGTCGCTGAGTTGACGGCCTACATCCGGGATGTGCTGGAGCGCGACCCGGTGCTGGGCAGTGTCTGGGTCAGCGGCGAAGCGGCCAACGTGGTGCGCTCGACGGCCGGCCACGTCTATTTCTCGCTCCGTGACGCGACCTCGCAGATCAAGTGCGTGCTCTTTCGTTCCTATGCCCGCCAGCAGCTCTACATTCCGGCGAATGGGGACGCAGTGCTCGCGCACGGGAACGTCTCGGTCTACGAGGCAGCCGGAGCCTACCAGCTCTACGTCGACGAGGTGCAGCCCCTCGGCGACGGCCGGCTCAGGCTCGCATTCCAGCAGCTCTGCCAGAAGCTCGAGCGCGAAGGCCTCTTCGACGAGACGCGCAAGCGCCCGCTGCCGCGACGCCCGCGCTGCATCGGCGTCATCACCTCGCCCACCGGTGCCGTCTGGCACGATATCCAGACTGTGCTCCGGCGCCGCTACCCGCTGGCCCACCTCCTGCTGGCGCCGGCCCAGGTCCAGGGTGAGGAGGCGCCAGCATCCGTCATCGCCGCGCTGGAGGAGCTGAACCGGGACGGTCGAGCCGATGTCATTATCATCGCTCGCGGCGGCGGGTCGCTCGAAGATCTCTGGTGCTTCAACAGCGAGCCGCTGGCACGCGCGGTCTTCGCCTCCCACATCCCGGTCATCTCGGCGATCGGCCATGAGACCGACGTGACGCTGTGCGACCTGGTGGCCGACTGCCGGGCGCCGACCCCATCTGCGGCCGCCGAGATGGTGGCGCCAGACATCCGGGAGCTCATGAGCGACCTGGTCAAGCTCGGCAGCCGGCTGACCGCAGCCGTCGGCGCACGCGTGCAGGACGAGCGCGACCGGCTCGACCGGCGGCTGAGTCGTCTCGAGCACACCAGCCCACGGCGGCGGATCGGCCAGGAGCGGCTACGCCTCGACGGTCTCGAAGGCCGGTTGTGGCGACAGATCTCGCGGAAGGTACAGGAGGAGCGGCAGCGGGTGTCGGCGCTCGGGCGACAGGTCCACCTACTACACCCCCAGGGACCACTGGAACGCGGCTACGCTCTGGTGACCGACCGCGTCACCGGACGGCGATTGCGGGCGGCGCGCGACCTGGTCGTGGGGCAGGACTTGCTCCTTGAGTTCATCGACGGCGCCGCGGCGACGCGGGTCACCGAGCTGGATCTCACCCGCACGAGAGGAGCCGAGAATGGCTGAGGATGCGATCTTCCCTCCAGATCAGGAACCGATGCCGGCGCCGATCGAGGAGTACGACCGGCTGGTCAGCGAAATCGAGGCGATCGTAGAACGGCTCGAGTCCGGCGACCTGCCGCTCGCCGAGGCGCTGCTGGAATACCAGCGCGGCATCGAGCTGATCCGGCTGTGTAACGATCTGCTGGATCAGGCCGAGCTGCGGATCAGCGAACTCTCAGGCGGATTACGCCTCAACCGGGAGAGTGAGACCGCGTTCCGCGGCGATTACCGGCGCTACTTCACCCCTCTCGGTG
>BEIC01000148.1 GCA_002898875.1 bacterium HR26 | reverse complement strand
GGGCTGATCACCTCCCAGGTCATCCCCAGATCCCGCGAGCGGTGGACGACGTTGGAGGTGACGTAGAGGGTATGGGGGTCGTGGGGCGAGAACTCGATCGGGAAGGTCCACTGGAAGCGATACTTCAGGTCCTTCGCCCCCTCGGCCATGCCCAGCTCTTCCGGCCAGACGGTGATGTTGCGCTGCTCGCCGGTGCGGTGGTTGTAGCGGATCAGCCGCCCATTGCCCTCGCCGCTGCCGATCGCCCCGCCGATCACGATGTCGGGATCGTCCGGCTTGACCGCGATGTAGCCGCTCTCGCCGCCGCCCGGCTCGTACCACTCGGCCGGCGTGATGGCGCCGTTGATCGACATGCTGGGCAGGCAGATCGCAGTGTTGTCCTGCTGGGAGCCGTAGACCCGATAGGGGAAGCGGTTGTCGACGGTGACGTGGTACATCTGGGCAGTCGGCTGGTTGAACTGGGTCGACCAGGTACGCCCGCCGTCGAAGGAGACGCAGGCGCCGCCGTCGTTGCCGTTGATCATGCGATGCGGGTTCTTCGGGTCGATCCAGTGGTCGTGGTGGTCGCCGTGGGGCGTCGGCACCTCGGTGAAGGTGACGCCGCCGTCGATCGACTTCCAGAGCTTGAGATCGAGCACCCAGATGGTGTCGGCATCCTGCGGGTCGGCGCAGAGGTGGTGGAAGTACCAGGCGCGCCAGCGCAGGTCGCCCTTGTCGCTCACGCGCTTCCAGGTGTCGCCGTAGTCGTCGGAGCGGAAGAGCGCGCCGTCCTCGGCCTCGACGATGGCCCAGACGCGGCCAGGTTTCGCTGCGGTGGTCGCGAGGCCGATCCGTCCGAGAATGCCCTGGGGCAGCTCGGGCTTCCGGCTGATCTCCTCCCAGGTGTCGCCGCCGTCGAAGGAGCGGAAGAGCCCGCTCCCCGGCCCGCCGCTGACCAGCTCCCAGGGCCGGCGGATCGCCTGCCATAGGGCTGCGTAGAGGATGCGGGGGTTGCTCGGGTCCATGATCAGGTCGATGGCGCCGGCCCGCTCGCTCTTGTAGAGCACCTTCTCCCAGGTCTTGCCGCCGTCCCGGGAGCGGAAGACGCCGCGCTCCTCGTTGGGGCCGTGGGCGTGGCCGAACGCCGCGACGTAGACCAGATCCGGGTTCTGGGGATGCACCCGTATCCGGGCGATGTGGCGGGTGTCGCGCAGCCCGACGTTCTTCCAGGTGCGGCCGCCGTCGGTCGACTTGTAGACGCCGTCGCCGTGGGAGACGTTGCCGCGGATGCAGGCCTCGCCGGTGCCGACATAGATGACGTTGGGGTCGGCCTCGCTGACGGCGATAGCGCCGACCGAGGCGCGCTTGAAGTAGCCGTCGGAGATGTTCTCCCAGGTCACCCCGCCGTCGGTGGTCTTCCAGACCCCGCCAGCGCAGGCGCCGAAGTAGAACGTCATCGGGTCGGTCGGGTGCCCGGCGACCGCGACCACCCGGCCGCCGCGGTGCGGGCCGATCAGGCGAAAGCGGAGCGCCTTCGCGAGCCTATCGACGGCATGCTGACTCATCGAAATCCCTCCCTCGGCTCATCCTCACAGCCGCCCGATCTTCGCATATCGGATTGGGCGTGGCCAGTAGCGGGGAAGCTGTGGCCAGACCTCAGACGCGCGGCTCCCGCATATCCGGGCGCCGGGGGCTGCCCACGGCTGCGGCCGCGTCGAACGCTGAGCAGGCCGGGACGAATGATCATTCGCCTCGACCGATGCATCATCCGGCACCTTAGTGAGCAGGGGCTGAGGATGCGAAGCTACCCGCTCTCGCGTGGCAGGCGGAGCTTCTCGGCCAGCACCGGGCTCCGGAACTCGCGCGCCAGGAGATCCATGTACACCACGTCGTAGCGCTGCTGGCCGACCCGCGCGGCCTCGCGCAGGCGACCGGCCTCGCGGAACCCGACACGGTCGTAGACCTGCCTCGCCCGCTCGTTCATCGCGATGTAGCGCAGCCAGACCTGGTTGAGGCCGAGCACGGTGAAGGCGTAGTCGAGCAGCAGGCTCAGCGCCTCGGTCGCGTAGCCACGGCCCCAGACAGAGCGCTCGCCGATGACGAGGCCGACTTCGGCGGTCCCGCTGTGAAAGTCGATATCGTGGAGCCCAATATTGCCTACCGGCCGGTCGTCGGGCCGCTCATAGATCGTAAACACCCTCGAGTTGGTCTCCCGCCGGACAGCGTTGACCCAGTCGAGCTCGTCTTCCTCCGTCAGCGGGATCCGGCGCAGGATACTCAGCGTCAGCGCGACCTCCAGGTCGTTCATCCAGCGCCGGTAAACGGGTGCCAGCTCGCGCCGGATCGGGCCCAGGAACACTTTCTCCCCCGGGACGACCACGTCCGGGCGAGGTGGAACGTCCTCCATTCGTCGTCCCCTTTCGACAGTCCCGCAGCGCCCGGGAGCGAATGCGAGCAATGGTACACTTAATCGGTTATGGCAGGCGAGCGGAGACCGGGACGAGTTTGCCCTGGTGCTTCCCTCGAATGACGAAACGGGCGATGGCGAAGATTCTGGTTGCCCTCTCCGGAGGGGTCGACAGCGCGGTGACCGCGCTGCTGCTCAAGGAAGCCGGCTGGGAGCCGGTCGGGATCCATCTGCGCCTCTTCGACAGCGATCCCGAGTCGCTGGCCGAGGGTGTCTGCTGCGGCGACCAGGCCGCCGCCGATGCCCGGATGGTGGCTGCCCAACTCGATATCCCCTTCTACGTGCGCGACCTGCGTGATCTCTTCCGCGAGCACGTGGTCGAGCCGACGGTCGAGGGGTATGCCCACGCCGAGACGCCTAACCCTTGCGTCCTCTGCAACCACCGTGTGCGCATCCCCGAGCTGTTGCGCCTGGCCGACAGCCTCGGCATCCCGGCGGTCGCGACCGGCCACTACGTGCGGAAGATCCAGCACGGCGGCGAGTGGCGGCTTGCCGAGGCACGCGATCCCCGCCGCGACCAATCGTACGTCCTTTACCGGTTGACGCCCCAGCAGCTCGAGCGGCTCGAGTTCCCGATGGGGGAGCTAACCAAGGAGGAGGCACGAGCGCGCGCTCGGGCCGCCGGGCTGTTCGTCGCCGAGAAGGCGTCGTCGGTCGACCTCTGCTTCGCCAAGACAGCCGGCGGGATCGGCCGGATGGTGGCGACGATGCGCCCGGAGACGGGCCAGCCTGGCCCGCTGCTCGACGAGCGTGGGCGAGTCGTCGGCGAGCATCCGGGCATCGCCTTCGTGACGGTCGGCCAGCGGCGCGGGCTGCGCTGGCGCTCGACCACGCCGGAGCGCAAGTACGTTGCCGAGGTCGCGCCCGACACGCGGGAGGTCAGAGTGGCCCCCCGCGCCCGGCTCCTCACCCGAGCCGTGCGCCTCGCCGACCCGGTCTGGCATGAGCCGCTGCCGTCGGTCGCGGAGGCGCGCCTCCGCTACCAGGGACCGCGCTTCCCGGTGAGTGTCGAGGGGGAGTGGGTGTCCTTCCTCGAGCCCGGCCCCCCGCTCGCCCGCGGCCAGGCGGTCGTGCTCTACGACGGCGACCGCGTGCTCGGGGGCGGCACCGCGACCGAGGTCGTGCGCGGCGCTCCGGACACGGAGCCGGCGGGCGCGCTGGCGGTTGCCGGCTCGACAGGCTCCCGCTGACTCCACAGCCAAGGCGCCTCTTCCCCGAGCAGGTAGCCGAACGCCCCGCGCCTCGCCAGCGGGCCGGGATATTCAGGCTCGTGACCATCGGGGGATTGCCCGCTCCGCCGGGATCGTGCATGCTTGAGCCGAGTATGTACGGACAGTCTGCACGGACACCGGAGGAGACATGCCGTTCAAGCCTGGCGACCGCATCTGGATCGAGTACCCGCCCGAGCGCGGCGACGTCGTGCACGATAGCGGCTGGCCGGCCGAGGATCGCTGCCGGCAGCGGTTCTGGCACCAGGACGAGCACGGGCTACATCCCCTGGCCCCGGACGACGTGCGCCGGGCCACGGTGAAGCCGGACGAGCTGATCATCGAGATCGCCGGGCAGCGGGCCCGGGCCGAGCCGGATCGGGAGCGCGAGGTCGGCATGGCCAGTGGCACCGTGACCACGGTGGATCCCTGCTGATGCAGGGCCGACCCGTGGCCCGCTGCCCGCTCTCATCCAGGAATGATCCCCTTCCCTTGAAGGTCGATCACTCTTGCCACTGGAGGAGGATGTGCCCGCTGCTTCCCCCTCACCCCTGTCCTCGCTCTCCCGCGCGTGGCGGGACAGGGGGTGGCGCGGCATGGGCCGGGGGGGGGTGAGGGCGAGAGAAAGTGATCAACCCGCAGGAGACGAGTTCTTTTGCGATCGCCAGAGCCGTCGTATAGTTCGCCCAGAATCGAATCAGCCTCAGATAGCCAGCGGAGGTACGTCATGTCAGCCGAGGAGAACAAGGCACTCATTCGTCGCTTCTTCGAAGCGATCGACCACGCCTGCAAAGCAGGCAATGCGGACATCCTGGACGAGTTCCTCGCTCCCGACTTCGTCGAACATAACCCGTTCCCTGGCATCCCGCCCACGCGTGATGGCTGGAAGCAGGCGTTCATGAGCTTCGTGGCGGGCGCCCCTGGGTATCACATCGTCGAAGACCTGATCGCCGAGGGCGACAAGGTAGCCGGGCGGATCACCGCCTACGGGAAGCACGAGGGAGACCTCTTCGGCATCCCGGCCACTGGCAAGGAGATCCGGATGACAGGGATGGCGATCTGGCGCATCGCAGACGGGAAGATCGTGGAACACTGGCACGAGACCGACCAGCTCGGCCTGCTGCAGCAACTCGGGGTGATCCCGGCACTGGATCAGCCCGAATGACCGCCGGCCGGACTCACTCGCCGCCTCAAGTGAACCAACGAGCGCCAGCCGCGCACAGCACGGCGTCGCCGGCCCGGTGCGCGATGACCCGCCGCTTCATCCCGGCAACGCTGCTGTCCTCGTGAGGCTCGTCGCTGACCTCGCCGGCGGGCGGCCGGCTCACTCGCGCGCCGCGCTCCCGCGTTCCCAGACGCCGCTGCGGCCGCCGCTCTTGTGCTCCAGCCGGATCTCGCCGAGGACCATGCCGCGGTCGACCGCCTTGAGCATGTCGTAGATCGTCAGCGCGGCCACGGAGACGGCCGTCAGCGCCTCCATCTCCACCCCGGTCCTGCCCAGGGTCTCGACCCGCGCCTCGATCTCGACCGCGCTCCGGTCCTCGTCCGGCGCGAAGTCGACCTCGACCTTCGTCAACAGGATCGGGTGGCAGAGCGGGATCAGCTCGTGCGTCTTCTTGGCCGCCATGATGCCGGCCACGCGCGCCACGCCGAGGACGTCGCCCTTGGCCGCCCGGCCTTCGATGACCACCCGCAGCGTCTCCGGCTGCATCCGCACCTCGCCGCGCGCGATCGCCATCCGGTGCGTCTCTCCCTTGGCCCCGATGTCGACCATCCGGGCCCGGCCCTGCTCGTCGAAATGAGTCAGCTCAGCCATCGCGCCCTCCTCGCTCGCGCAGTCGACGGGGAACCTCGCGCTGTCCAGTCCCTAGCGGAGCCCGAGCCAGCGCCGGCACCCCGGCCGCTCATCGACCGTGCCGGCCCGGCCGGTGTTGGTCACCACGACGCCTGCCAGGATAGTCAGGCCTCCGAGCACCAAGTAAAGCGTGATCCGCTCGCCGAGGAAAAGCCAGGAGCCGAGCACGCCGAAGACCGGCACCAGGTAGATGTAGACCGAGATCTGGGTGGGCGTTAGGTAGCGCAGCCCGCGATACCAGAAGGTGAAGGAGACGACCAGCGCGAAGGCGCTCATCATCAGCGTGGCGAGCCACTGGGCCGGGGTGAAGCGCAGCACTGCCGGCATGATCTCCCGGTCGAGCGCGAGTAGCGGCAACACCGGCAGCGAGCCCAGGATCGTCACCAGGCCGGCGAACTGGCCCGGCGGGTAACGCGCCAGCAGCGGCTTGCTCAGCACGGTGTAGAAGGCCCAGGCCAGCGGGCCGATCAGCGTGATCGCGACGCCGAGCGCGTTGTCGACGCTGAAGCGGGCCTCCGGCCCGCCGTAGAGCAGGACGATCAGAAAGCCCAGAAACGCGATCGCCACGCCGGCTAGTTTCCGGCGCGTCAGCGGCTCGCCGGTCAAGAGGCGAGAGACGATGGCGGTAATGACCGGGTTGCCGGTGACGATCAGGCTGGCGACCGCGGCCGGGATGAGCCGGGTGCCGGTAGCGATAGCCAACGTGTTCACCGGGATGCCGAGCAGCGCCAGCAGGATCAGCATCGGCCAATCGCGCCGCTCGACATGTGGCAGGCCGTGCGCCAGCCAGAGCACGATGACGCCGAAGAGCGCGCTGGCGAAGGCCAGCCGCA
>BEIC01000147.1 GCA_002898875.1 bacterium HR26 | reverse complement strand
GTCTGCTTGAGTTCCTCGTCCTGCTCGGGCGCGGCCGCCAGCAGCTCCAGGTCGCGCGGCGAGGGCGGGCGCACATCGTCGTACCAGCCCGGGATGCGAATGCGCTCGTCCGGCCCCTTGAGCGTGCCGAGCGCCCAGACCAGCCGCCAGGCGGCGTTCGGGAAGATCGAGCCGCCCTGGCCGGAGTGCGCGTCCCGGCTCATGCAGCGGGCTCGGAGTTCGACATAAAAGTCGCCACGCATCCCCAGGTACATCTGCGGGCGCCCCTCGTAGTCGACCCGCCCCGACTCCCAGAGGCAGGCATCGGCCCGGAACCGGTCGGCGTTGGCCTCGATGAAGGCCGGCAGGCTAACCGAGCCGATCTCCTCCTCGCCCTCGATCAGGAAGGTGATGGAGCAGGGCAGCTCGCCATACACGGCGCGGAGCGCCGCGATGGCGGCGAGCCGGCAGACGATGTGGCCCTTGTCGTCGGCGACCCCGCGGGCGTACAGCTTGCCGTCGCGCAGCGTCGCCTCGAACGGCGGGGAGTCCCAGAGCTCGAACGGCTCGGCCGGCTGCACATCGTAGTGGTTGTAGCAGAGCAGGGTGCGCGGGCTGGCTCCTTCGGCCCGCCCGTAGACGACCGGGAAGCCGCTGGTGGGGAGCACCTCCGCCTGGATGCCGTACTTCTCGAGCAGCTCGCGGACGGCGTTCGCTGTCTCGTCGATCGCCCTCCCCTGCGCCGAGACGGTCGGCAGCGCGCAGAGGGCGGCGAGGTCGTCCAGGAACGCTTGCAGGTTGTCCTCGATGTAACGGTCGAGCTCGGCCAGCCGGCTATCTCCACTCACTCCCATCGCTCCTCTCCCTGAGCCTCCGAGCATCCCCGGCCAGGATATACCCCATCGCCCGGCCGCGAAAGACGGTGGCACGCTCGGCGACCGGGTCGGGCCGGAGCGAATACACTAGGATGCAGATTGGGCAGTTGCCCTGGGTGACCTCGACAGATCGGAGCGTGCCGTGCTGCCGACACATCGCCTCGTCCGCACCTATCGCGGGTACGATATCTACCTGCGCGATCCTGGGTTCGAGTTCACGCCGGTGATGCTGGGCAAGGTCGCCTCTTATCTGGTGGCGTGGGCGGAGGGGCTGGCGGCCTTCGCCTTCATGTACCCGCTGCTCGCCCAGGTCGAAGAGCAGGACTTCAGCGAGGAACGGCTGCTGGATCAGGCGGTTCAGCTCATCGAGCTCTGGATCGACGAGGATCGGATTCAGAGCCGGCGCGAGTTTACCTTCGAGTACCGCGGCGGCGCGTTCGTCGAGGCCAGCGACCCGCGCTGGTGGGTGAAGGTGCTGTGGTAGGCGAGGAGTATGGCCGGCCTGGGGTCGCCGGGAAACGCCAGCCCCCGGGCCGCCGATCGGCGCATGGAGAGCAGGACGAGGAATACGGATCGATGACCGGCTGGTACGAGCGAGTGGTCTACCCGGCGCTCGCCCGGCTCGACCCGGAGCGAGCGCACCGGCTGGCGCTGCGCGGGCTGTCGGTATTCGACCGGCTGCCCGGCGGCTGCCGGCTGCTGCGCCGGCTCTGCGACCCTCCCGCGGACGACCGGCTGGCCGTCGACCGCCTAGGGCGCCGGTTCCCGAACCCGCTGGGGCTGGCGGCGGGCTTCGACAAAAATGCCGAGGCGGTCGGCGCGCTGCTGGCGCTCGGCTTCGGCTTCGTCGAGGTGGGCACGGTGACGCCGCGCCCGCAGCCGGGCAATCCGGGGCCCCGGCTCTGGCGCCTGCCGGAGGAGCGCGCGCTGGTGAACGCGCTCGGCTTCCCCAGCGCCGGGATGGCGGCAGTGCGGGCGCGACTGGCCGGCCGGCAGTTTCCCGGCGTGGTCGGGGTCAATCTGGGCAAGAACCGCGAGACGCCCATCGAGCGCGCAACGGAGGACTACGCCGCGGTGCTGGCGGCGCTCTGGGACGTGGCAGATTACCTGGTGGTCAACGTCAGCTCGCCGAACACGCCCGGCCTGCGCGAGCTGCAGGCGCGCGCGGCCCTGGTCGAGCTGTTGCGGGCGCTCGATGAGGAGAACCGGCGCCTCGCGCGCCTGCGCCGGCTCCGCCCGCGGCCGCTGCTCGTGAAGATCGCGCCGGACCTGGACCTCGGCGGGCTGGAGCAGGCCATCGAGGCGGCGCTCGAGGGCGGCGCGCAGGGACTGGTGATCGCCAATACGAGCACCGATCGCCGGCTCCTCTGCCGGCCGGCCCCGGATCTCCCCGGCGGCATCAGCGGCCGCCCGCTGCGGACCCGCGCCACCGAGCTGACCCGCGAGGCCTACCGGCAGGCCGGAGACCGGCTGGCCATCATCGGGGTGGGCGGGATCGGCTCGGCCGAAGACGCGATCGAGCGGCTGCGCGCCGGGGCCAGCCTGGTACAGCTCTACACCGCGTTCGTCTACGAGGGGCCGACGTTACCGGTCCGCATCCTCCGCGGTCTCCTGGCCTACCTAGAGCGGGAGGGCCTGCGCTCCATCGAGCAGCTCGTCGGTGTCGACGCCTGAACGGTGCCGATCAATCGGCCGCGCCGGCCGAGGCGGCGATCTGCTCCAGTGGCCGGCCGCGGGTCTCCTCACCCAGGATGAGGACATTCACCGCGGTGAGCGCGAAGACCGCCATGAACAGCCCGAACACAGCAGGCTGAGAGAGCCCGCCGCTGGTGAGCAGCCAGGGGGTGAGGTAGGGCGCGATGATCCCGGCTAGCCTCCCGAAGGCGGCAGCCGCGCCGGCGCCGAAGCCGCGGATCGGCGTCGGGTACAGCTCAGGGGTATACGTGTAGACGACGCCCCAGGCACCCAGGTTGAAGAATGAGAGCAGGCACCCCCACAGCACCAGGATCGGGTCGCTCCCGGCGTTGCCGAGCAGCCAGGCCGCGATGGCCGAGCCGAGCAGGTAAGTGACGAGCGTGGGCCGGCGTCCCCAGCGGTCCACCAGGTAGGCGGCCGAGAAATACCCTGGGATCTGGGCCAGCGTGGTGATGAACACATAGCTGAAGCTGCGGGCGATGGCGAGGCCGCGATCTACCAGAAGCTGCGGCAGCCAGGTGAAGACGCCGTAGTACGAGAAGACGATGCCGAACCAGAGGATCCAGAGCATCAGCGTCCGGCGCGCGAGGTCACGGCGCCAGAGCGCCAGCAAGCGCGGCAGGATGGCCTCGCGCCGGGCCGGGCGGGCAATCTCTGGTTCCAGCGGCGCGCTTCCGGCCCCGGCAGCTGTCTCGAGCCGGCGCACGACGGCGACCGCCTCCTCGTGGCGGCCGGCCAGCTCCAGGTAGCGCGGCGATTCGGGCAGGCGCCGGCGTAGGTACAGCGCGTAGAGCGCCGGCAGCGCGCCGATGAAGAAGGCGACGCGCCAGCCCCACTCCGGGAGCGCGGGGACGACCACCAGCCCGATCACCGCGGCCAGGATCCAGCCGTAGGCCCAGAAGCTCTCGAGGATGACGAGCATGCGGCCGCGGCTCCCGGCCGGCGCGAACTCGCTCACCAGCGTCGAGGCGACCGGCAGCTCACCTCCCAGCCCGAGGCCGACGAGGAAGCGGAAGGCCAGCAGCGAAGGCAGGTTCCAGGCTAGCCCGCTGAGCAGGGTGGCGATGCTATAGGTCAGCAGCGTGGCCATGAAGAGCGGGCGTCGCCCATAGCGGTCAGCCAGCCGGCCGGCCACCAGCGCCCCGAGGAACATCCCCAGGAAGCCGGCGGAGGCGATCAGCCCGAGCTGGGTGCGCTCCAGTCCCCAGTCGCGGCCGATGCCGACGAGCACGAAGCCGACCAGGCCCACGTCCATGGCATCGAACATCCAGCCCAGCCCGCTGAGCAGGACAATGCGCCAGTGTTCCCTGGTGGTCGGGAGCGCTTCGAGACGGTCGCTCACGGTGACCATGTCCGGCATTCCCTCTCGCTCGATCGGTGAGGTGTTAAGATCCCTCCCCGCTAGGAACGGTTCGCCGCTCTCGAAGACACGCCACCTCCCATCCTAATCTCCGGCGCCAGCCTCGCGCCACCTGCTCGCTCGGGGTATGATCGTGGTCAACGCAGGTACGCGAAGGAGCGACGATGATCGACCCGGCTCGCAAGGCCTTCCTCGACCACCTGCACGCCTGGGGGCGCGAACACGGCGGCATGTGGAACCTGAACCCCGAGGCGGCCCAGGCGCTGCACGTGCTGGCGCTGGCGATCAACGCCCAGCGGGCGCTGGAGATCGGCGGCTCCAACGGGTATTCAACGATCTGGCTGGCGGACGCGTTGGAACGGACCGGCGGGCACCTGATCTCGCTGGAGGCCGATCCGCGCAAGGTCGCGATGGCGACCGCGAATCTGCAGCAGGTCGGGCTGCTCCACCGGGTGCAGATCGTGCTCGGCGATGCGCGCCAGACGGTGCTCGCGCAGCCCTGCCCCTTCGACCTCGTGCTGATCGACGCCGACAAGGAGTCCTATGTCCACTATCTGGAGGCGGTGCTGCCCAAGCTGAGGCGGGGCGGGCTGATCATGGCCGACAACGTGCGCTCGCACGCCAGAGAGCTCCGAACGTTTCTGGAACGGGTGCGGTCCGACCCGCGGCTGGATGCGGTCGAGCTGCCCTTCGGGCCAGGGCAGCTCCTGGCTTGCTGGCTTCCAGCATAGGCATCGGGAACGCGCTCAGCGGACAGGAAGGAGGCTCAGATGCCGCTCTATATTATGCTCAGCACGCTGACCGACGACGGGATGGAGACACTGCACGAGCACCCGCAGCGGATCAAGGAGGTAAACCAGGAGGTCGAGAAGATGGGAGCCCGGGTGCTCCAGCAGTGGGCAGTCCTCGGGCCCTATGACTTCGTGAACCTCGTCGAAGCGCCGGACAACCAGACGATCGCGCGGGTGTCGGTCGCGCTCGGGGCGCGGGGCACCGTGCGGCTGATGACGCTGCCGGCCATCCCGATCGACGAGTTCATCGCCAGCCTGCAGGCCGGGGCCGAAGAAGACGAGGAAGAAGAGGACGAGGAAGAGAACCAGTGAGGGCAACACGCCCGCACCCCAGCTCGGCGCTGTCCTCTTAGCTCCGCTGCGCTGCGGGCGGCTTTGAGAGTCGCCGTGGCAGAGCCCTCGGCCGCGTTACTCTGGTGTTGGCACCTAGTGCTCACCCAGGCGCTCGACCAGGCTCTTGCCGCTCGGTGGCCGGCCGGTGCGCTCGGCCTCGTCGTCGATGCGCATGAAGCCGCGCTGGACGAAGCGGACGCCCAGCCAGCGGATCGGCTCCGGCTCCCAGGGGCGGATCCGGTGGCTGGTCATCGGCAGCCGGGTCAGCTCCGACTCGTGCCCGGTGATCAGGTCAGCCAGCACGCGGCCGGAGAGGTTGGCAGTGGCCACGCCCTGGCCGGTGTAGCCGCAGGCCATCGCCAACCCCTCGCCAGGATCGTAGCGCATGGTGGGCATCCAGTCGCGCGGCATGCCCAGCGGGCCACCCCAGGCGTGGGTGAAGCCGATCCCCTTGAGGCGGAGGATCGGGAACCAGTCGTAGCACATCTGGCGGAGCATCTCGTGGGTCGGCCCGTGGCGGTCGAAGGCGTCGTCGATGCGCGAGCCGAAGTGGTAGGGGGCGCCGCGCCCGCCGAAGAGGATCCGACCATCGGCCGTCTGGGAGAGGTAGTCGACCGTGTAGCGGTTGGAGGCGACGCATTCGCGGTTGCGCCAGCCGATCTCCTGCCAGACCTCGGACGGCACCGGCTCGGTGAGGACGATAAGGGAATAGACCGGGATCAGCGCGCGGCGCAGCCGGGGCAACTGCGAGAGGTACGCCTCGCCGGCCAGCACCAGCACCTTGGCCCGCACGTCGCCACGCGGGGTGATGAAGCGGGGCGCCTGCCCGGTCACGAAGTCGACCACTGGCGTCTGTTCATAGATCGTCCCGCCCAGCCGCTCGACCGCCCGGGCCAGTCCCCGCACCAGTCTTCCCGGGTGGACCACGGCACACTGCTTGACGAAGATGGCGCCCTCGGCTCGGGTGACCCTGATGCGCTGGGCCAGCTCGGCCGGGCCGAGGCGCTCGTACCACTCGGTGAGGCCGAGGCGCTCGTAGGTGCGCCACGACTCCTCGATCGCCGGGAGCTGGTGCCGGCCGCGGGCGATCCTGAGCGCCCCGCCCTTGTGGAAGTGGGCGTCGATCCCCTCGGCGGCGATTACCCGGCCCACCTCGTCGACCGTCTCGAACATGGCGAGGGCGATGGCCCGGGCGGCGTCGGCGCCGTAGCGCTTGGCTAGCAGGCCGAGCGAGAGCGGGAAGCCAGGGGTGACCCAGCCGCCGTTGCGGCCGGAGGCGCCGAAGCCAGCGATCTCCCGCTCGAGGATGGCGACCCGCAGGGAGGGGTCGCGCTTGAGCAGGTAGTAGGCGGTCCAGAGGCCGGTGTACCCGGCGCCGAGGATGGCGACGTCGACGTCGATGGAGCCGTCGAGCGGCGGGCGAGGGGTAAGGTCGTCGTCGCAGGTCTCGAGCCAGTAGCTGTACTGGCGGTAGCGCAT
>BEIC01000146.1 GCA_002898875.1 bacterium HR26 | reverse complement strand
TTCGGTATCCCTGGAGACTCGATCACGGCGATCGTGATCGGAGTGCTGTTCATGCAGGGATTGCAGCCCGGCCCCACCGTCTTCCAGGAGCGCCCGGAGATCATCTACGCGGTCTACCTCTCGTTCATCGTCGCCAACCTGCTGATGCTGCTCTACGGCTACCTGGCGATCAAGGGCACAGGGCTGATCCTGCGGGTACCGCGGAACATCCTGATGCCAGCCATCGTGATGTTCAGCATCGTCGGCGCCTACGCGATCAACAACTCGATGTTCGACGTCGGCGTCATGCTGGCGATGGGCGTGCTCGGCTTCCTGCTGGAGCTGGCCGGCGTGCCGGTGGCTCCGGTCGTACTGGGGCTGGTACTGGGCCCGATCCTCGAGAAGAACTTCATGATGAGCATGATCAAGACCGATTGGGACCTCCTGCCGTTCTTCAGCCGTCCGGTCGCGGCGATCCTCGGCCTGCTCACCATCGCGACCTGGTTCGCGCCGGTGCTCACCAGCCGGCTCCGCCGCCCCGTCACTGTCCAGCCCAGCCCTACCGACATGTGACGCGCGCGTGCCCCCGCCCATCCCCGTAGTGCGTGCGCGGCGGCCGTGCGAGAATGCGGCTGTGAGCGGCACGGCTGGCGGAGGGAGGACGGCGATGGCACACCGAGCGAGCTCGCGACCGGAGTACGGCGTAGTCGTCGCGCTGGACCTGATGGTTCCGATGCGCGACGGCGTGCGGCTGGCAACCGATGTCTATCTCCCGGCCCAGGGTGGGAGCGCCCTGCCCGGCCCCTTCCCGACGCTCCTGATCCGCACGCCCTACGACAAGCGCGGCCAGGAGACTGCGGTGAAGATGGGCGAGTACTTCGCCCGGCGCGGCTACGCGGTGGCAATCCAGGACTGCCGCGGCCGCTACCGCTCCGAGGGCAGCTTTACGTTTCTGGTGCAGGAGCCAGAGGACGGCTACGACACCGTCGTCTGGCTCACCCAGCAGCCCTGGTGCAACGGCAAGGTCGGCACGCTCGGTACCTCGTACCTGGCCTGGGTGCAGAACGCGCTCGCCTGCCTGAACCCGCCGGGGCTGGCGGCCATGTACGTCAACCAGGGCGGTGCCAGCGCCTACCATAGCTCGGTGCGGCACAACGGCGCCTTCGAGCTGCGCTTCATGGCCTGGGCCTTCATGGGTGCGGCCACCAGCCCCGAGGCGATGGCCGACCCGACGATCCAGGCAGCGCTGACCGCGACCCGCTTCCGCGATTGGCTGGCCCGGCTGCCGCTCCGGCCCGGCCTCAGCCCGCTCAGCCTGGTGCCCGCTTACGAGCGCTGGATGTTCGACATCTGGACGCGCGGCGACTACGACGAGTACTGGGAGCAGCCCGGCTTCAACTTCCTCGCCCATGTCGACCGTCATGCCGATGTGCCGATGCTCTTCTGCGGCGGCTGGTACGACTCGTACACCCGCTCGACGCTCGAGAACTTCGTCGCCTTCTCACGCCGCAAGCGCGGGCCGGTGCGGGCTATCATCGGCCCCTGGACGCACGGCACCGAGACCCCTGACCTCACCTACGCCGGCGACATCGAGCTCGGCCCGGCCGCCTCGATCGCTAGCAACCTGGCCGACGACGTCTACGACCACCACCTCCGGTTCTTCGACTGCTGGCTTAAGGGCCTGGACACCGGCATGGCCGAGGAGCCTCCGCTCCGGATCTTCGTGATGGGCGGCGGGGATGGCCATCGCACCCCGCAGGGCCGGCTCTACCACGGCGGGGCCTGGCGCGAGGAGCGCGAGTGGCCGCTCGCCCGCGCGGTCAACACCCGCTTCTACCTGCAACCCGGCGGCGGGCTGTCGACCCGCCCGCCGGAGGCCGGCGAGGCGTCGACCAGCTTCCGCTTCGACCCGGCCGACCCGGTGCCGACGGTCGGCGGCAACATCTCCTCCCTGGCCGACTTCTACCCGGTGCCCCCGGAGATCGCGGCGCGGGTGCGGTTAGAGGATCGATGGGCCAGCATCGTGGCCGTCGGCGGGCAGGACCAGCGCACGAGCCCGGCGATCTTCGGCGCCCGGCCGCCGTACCTGCCGCTCGCCAGCCGGCCCGACGTGCTGGTCTTCCAGACGGAGCCGCTGGCCGAGCCGGTGGAGGTCACCGGGCCGATCACGGCGGTGCTCTGGATCTCTTCCTCGGCGCCAGACACCGATATCACAGTCAAGTTGATCGACGTCTACCCGCCGAACCCGGACTACCCGGAGGGCTATGCGCTCAATCTCTCGGACAGCATCTTCCGCCTGCGCTACCACGCGGGCTGGGATCGGCCGCAGACGCTGGAACCGGGACGGACCTACCGGATCGAGATCCCGCTCTACCCCACCAGCAACCTCTTCGGCGCCGGGCATCGCATCCGGGTCGACATCTCCAGCAGCAACTTCCCGCGCTTCGACGTCAATCCCAACACCGGGGAGCCACTGGGCCGGCACACGCGCGCGCAGGTGGCCATCAACACGATCCACCACGACCGCGCCCACCCCTCGCACCTGCTGCTCCCGCTCGTGCCGCGCTGACGGGTGTGGGAGTCTCGCTGGGCGGGTCGGCCAGCCCTCGTTGTGCGACGAGGGTCTCTTGAGCCCGTCAGGCCAGGGAGACCGCTGGTTCTCCCTACCGCGGTATTGGGGCCATCGCGGCAACACGCCCCGGCAGGCAGCACATGCACCCTCTGACCAAACAGACGGCCAGTACGGATCGCTCGGTGCGTCCGTACGCAGGACTTGCCAGGATCGCCAGCCTCCGCTACACTGTGCATGAGCTGTACGTATAGCTCAAGTGTTCCATTACTCGAGCCGGAGAGGATCGCAGCGAGACCGCAACTGTGCCTTTTTGACAAATCTAGACAGGGGCGCGACGAGCGACTACACTAGATGTTGGGTCATGAAGGCGCCGCGACCCAACATATCGTGGTAGCGAGGTACGACCTCGCTGGATTCGTCGTCCAGGCTGCTCCCGCCCGCAGCGCGACCGGAATCCCGAAGATCACCCGATCAACGCCGAGCCGGTGGATAGTCGGGATCCTCTGGTCCAGCGGGCGTCGCGGACCCGGCGAGGCACCGCCGGTATGACAGCCGACGACGGCTGTTCAGACCAGTGTGGGGGACGTGAGCGATGGCACAGCGAGCGAAGGCGACCA
Source organism: bacterium HR26 (assembly GCA_002898875.1). GTDB lineage: Bacteria > Chloroflexota > Chloroflexia > Thermomicrobiales > Thermomicrobiaceae > Thermalbibacter. The sequence continues at coordinate 3,347 of BEIC01000146.1, read as the reverse complement.
AGAGCGAGGCAGCCAGCACCGCGAGACGCGCGGGAGGGCTTCGGATTGCCCGGGTGTTCACCCGGGCAGGGCAGAATCCCTACGAGACGATCGCCTGGACCCGGCGCACCTCCCGGATCACCAACCCGGACGGCTCGGTCGTCTTCGAGATGACTGACGCCGAGGTGCCCGAGCCCTGGTCACAGGTCGCGACCGATATCGTCGTCTCGAAGTACTTCCGCAAGGCCGGCGTCCCGCAGTACGACGAGCAGGGCAAGCCGATCCTCGACGAGCACGGGCAGCCGGTGCTCGGCCCCGAGCGCAGCGTGCGCCAGGTCGTCCGGCGGCTGGTGGGCTGCTGGCGCGACTGGGGCGAGCGCTACGGCTACTTCGCTACACCCGAGGATGCCCAGGCGTTCGAGGACGAGCTCACCTACATGCTCCTCCACCAGATGGCCGCGCCCAACTCGCCCCAGTGGTTCAACACCGGGCTGTACTGGGCCTATGGCATCACCGGGCCCGCCCAGGGTCATGCCTACGTCGACCCCGACACCGGAGAGCTGAAGAAGTCCACCGACGCCTACTCTCGCCCCACCCCGCACGCCTGCTTCATCCAGTCGGTCGAGGACGACCTGGTCAACCCCGGTGGGATCTTCGACCTGGTGATGCGCGAGGCGCGCGTCTTCAAGTACGGCTCGGGCTCTGGCACGAACTTCTCCAAGATCCGGGCCGAAGGCGAGCCGCTCTCCGGCGGAGGCACCTCGTCCGGCTTGATGAGCTTCCTCAAGGTCTTCGACCGCGCCGCTGGCGCCATCAAGAGCGGCGGCACCACGCGCCGGGCGGCCAAGATGGTCGTGGTCGATATCGACCACCCGGACATCGAGAAGTTCATCCGCTGGAAGGCCGAGGAGGAGAAGAAGGTTGCCGCACTGATCGCCGCCGGCTACCCGGCCGACTTCAACGGCGAGGCCTACGCCACGGTCTCCGGCCAGAACTCCAACAACTCGGTGCGGGTCACCGACGAGTTCATCCAGGCCGTGCTCAACGACGGGGACTGGCACCTGCGCTGGCGGACCGATGGCCGCGTCTCCAAGACGGTCAAGGCCCGCTACCTGTGGGACCTGATCGCTGAGGCGGCCTGGCAGTGCGCCGATCCGGGCATCCAGTTCGATACCACGATCAACGACTGGCACACCTGCCCGGCCTCCGGACGCATCAATGCATCTAATCCTTGTTCGGAATATATGTTCCTCGATGACACTGCCTGCAATTTGGCTTCCCTGAACCTGATGAAGTTCTACGACCCGGAGACCGGCATCTTCGATGTCGAGACCTTCCGCCACGCCGTCCGGCTCTGGACCATCGTGCTCGAGATCAGCGTGCTGATGGCCCAGTACCCCAGCGACGCCATCGCCTGGAAGAGCTACGAGTTCCGCACGCTCGGGCTCGGCTACGCCAATTTGGGCTCGCTCTTGATGACCATGGGCCTGCCCTACGACTCCGACGAGGCCCGCGCCATCGCCGCCGCCATCACCGCCATCATGACCGGGGAGGCCTATGCCACCTCGGCCGAGATGGCCGAGGTTTTGGGACCGTTCCCCGGCTTCGCGCCCAACCGCGAGCACATGCTGCGGGTGATCCGCAACCACCGCCGGGCCGCCTACAACGCCCACCCGGCAGAGTACGAAGGGCTGCACACCCCGCCGGTCGGTTTGAACCCGGCGCACTGCCCGCCATACCTGGTGCAGGCTGCCCGGCAGGCCTGGGATCGCGCGCTGGAGCTGGGCGAGCGCCATGGCTACCGCAACGCCCAGGTCACGCTGCTGGCGCCGACCGGTACCATCGGGCTGCTGATGGACTGCGACACCACCGGCGTCGAGCCGGACTTCGCGCTGGTCAAGTTCAAGAAGCTGGCCGGCGGCGGCTACTTCAAGATCGCCAACCGCTCGATCGCCCCGGCGCTGCGCCGCCTCGGCTACTCACCGGAGCAGATCGAGGACATCCTGCGCTACGTGCTCGGCACGCTCTCGCTCGAGGGCGCGCCGCACATCAACCGCGAGTCGCTGCGCCAGCGCGGGTTCACCGACGCCGATCTCGCGCGGGTCGAGCAGGCTCTGCCCTCGGTCTTCGAGCTCTCCTTCGCCTTCAGCCCCTGGACGCTCGGCGAGGAGACGATGCGGCGGCTCGGGTTCACGCCGGAGCAGTGGACTCGGCCCGACTTCGACCTGCTGCGCGAGCTGGGCTTCACCCGGCAGCAGATCGACGAGGCCAACGACGTGATCTGCGGCCGGCAGACCGTCGAGGGGGCACCGCACCTTAAGCCCGAGCACCTGCCGGTGTTCGACTGCGCCAACAAGTGCGGCAAGCACGGCACGCGCTTCATCCACCACCTCGGCCACATTCGGATGATGGCGGCCGTGCAGCCGTTCCTCTCCGGCGCCATCTCCAAGACCATCAACATGCCGAACGAGGTGACCGTGCAGGACGTGGCCGACGCCTACATGGAGGCCTGGCGGCTCGGCCTGAAGGCGCTGGCGATCTACCGCGACGGCTCCAAGCTCTCGCAGCCGCTCTCGACACGGGCCGAGAAGAAGGCCGAAGAGAAGGAGCCGGAGGCCCAGACGGAGAAGCAGGTCGTGATCGTCGAGCGGCCGCGGCGACGGCCGTTGCCGCCGAAGCGGCGCGGCATCACCTACGAGGGCCGTGTGGCCGGCCACAAGATCTACCTGCGTACCGGCGAGTACGAGGACGGCACGCTGGGTGAGATCTTCGTCGACATGCACAAGGAGGGCGCGGCCTTCCGCAGTCTGATGAACTGCTTCGCGATCGCCATCTCCAAGGGCTTGCAGTACGGTGTGCCGCTGGAGGAGTTCGTCGACACCTTCACCTTCCAGCGCTTCGAGCCGCAGGGGCTGGTCGAAGGGCACCCGTACATCAAGATGGCGACCTCCATCGTCGACTACATCTTCCGCGTGCTGGGCTACGAGTACCTGGGCCGCACCGACTTCGTGCAGGTGCAGCCGCCGATCCACGGTGGCGATACCGACGAGGCACCGCTTCGGAGCGAGAACGCGGCCCCGGGGCCGGAGCAGCGCGCGGGTGAGACCGAGCCGTCGGCTGCCAGCTCGCCGCCGAAGGACGGCGCGCACTACCAGAACGGCCAGCGCCAGGAGGCCGAGGAACTGGTGACTGTGGTACAGGGGCCGACCCAGGCCGCCGGCCAGCGCGGGCCGCGCCCGGCCGACGCGCTGAGCGAGCAGCTCTCGCAGCTCATGGGCGATGCGCCGTTCTGCGACGTCTGCGGCCACATCACCGTGCGCAACGGCTCCTGCTACAAGTGCCTCAACTGCGGCAACAGCCTCGGCTGC
>BEIC01000145.1 GCA_002898875.1 bacterium HR26 | reverse complement strand
TGCGGGCCCACCTGCTGCGCCAGCCGCTCGCGGGCTGCCGCGACCGCCCGCTGGTCATCGCTCCGCGCCATGTAGAAGCCCACCTGCACCGCATCGCGTACCGTCGCGGGGTCGCGCCCTTCCACCTCGCACCAGCGCTCCAGTGCGGCCCGCTTGCGACGGTAGTCCTCCGGCGAGATATAGGGGATGTTCCAGCCGTCGGCGTGGCGCGCCGCGATGCGGGCGGTGCGCCGCTCGCCAGCGCCGCCGATCCACAGCGGCAGGCGCTCCTGGAGCGGCTTGGGGAAGATGCGCGCGCTCTCCAGGTGCACGTATCGGCCGTGGAAGGTCACCGCGTCTTCGGTGAGGAGCCGCCGCAGAGCCTGGACCCCCTCTTCGAGCTGGTCCAGCCGCTCCTTCGTCGAGAGAAACGGATAGCCGAACGCCCGGTACTCCGGCTCGTGCCAGCCGGCGCCGAGCCCAATCTCCAGCCGGCCGCCGCTGAGGTGGTCGATGGTGACGATCGACTTGGCCAGCAGGCCCAGGTTGCGGAACTGGACGGCGAAGACCATGCATCCGAAGCGGAGACGCCGCGTCTCGCAGGCGATCGCCGCCAGCAGCGCCACGGCCTCGTAATGGGGGATGAGGTCAGAGGTGCGGGCGTAGAAATGATCCCAGACCGAGAGCCAGTCGAAGCCATGGTCATCCGCGAAGCGCCACAGCCGGCGCAGCTCGTCGATCGTCGTCTCCTGCGGCCCGACGTGGATGCCGAACGACAGCCCTGGCATGCGTCACCCTCCTTCCGGCCGGGGATACCTGGGTCCCAGCGATGTCGCCGGCATCCTACCGGATCGATGCGTGATCGACCAAGCCTAGCCTCGCGTATCCCAAGCTGTCGGGCGGATATAGGCGAAGTGCGTGCGTTATCAGAAAGGAGGGGCGAATAACTATTCGCCCCTACTGTTCCGTGGATGCGGTGCCTGCATGGGTCCTGTGATGACACCTGCCGAGTGTCCAAGTCCGCGCCGTGCCGCCGCGATCGCTGGAGCCGAATCCGGTCGTCGATCCCGCGTGACGCGCTGACCAAGCCCGACCCCGGGCACCATCAGTCGCTGACGGCAGGAGCGAGATCCCCGAAACGCTCGGCCAGCAGGTCATCGATGCGATACCAGCCAGGAGCCCGGCCGGCCAGCCACTTGGCTGCGGCGATTGCGCCGGCCGCGTAGGCGCGCCGGCTGTGGACCCGATGAGAGAGTTCCAGTAGCTCGTCCTCGCTTCCAAGCAGGACTAAATGCCGGCCCGGCTCACCACCCCCGCGGAGAGCATGGATCCCGATCTCCCCTGGATGGCGCGGCGCGATCCCCTCGCGCCCCACGACAACCGGCGAGCTCGTCTCCGGCCGGCCGGCGCGGATGGCCTCCACCAGCGCCAGCGCGGTGCCGGAAGGGGCGTCGCGCTTGTGCCGGTGGTGGTGCTCGACGATCTCGACGTCCCAATCAGCGAGCGCCCGTACCAGAGCAGGAAGGACGGCGCGCAGCACTGCAATGCCGAGGCTGAAGTTGCTGGCGTGGAGGACGGGTACGCGTATCGACGCCATCCGCAATTCATCGAGCTGGTCGTCGCGGAGCCCGGTCGTCCCAGTCACCAGCGCGCAGCCCGCCTCGGCACAGGCGCGGGCGTAACGAGCCGTGGCTGGGGGCTGGGTGAAATCGATGAGCACGTCGCTCTCGCGGAGCAGCGCAAGGGCGTCGGCGGTGAGCTGGATGCCGGCCGGGAGAAGGAGATCGCTGGCACCTTCCCGCTCGGGCCGGATCAGCCCGCCGGTGAGCGTGATGGCTGGGTCGGCGCGGGCGAGTTCGGCCACCGCGCGCCCCATCCTCCCGGTGACGCCAGCGATGGCGAGGCGCAGCATCACTGGGCCTCCGTCACCGTGGCCAGTCGAGCAGCCGTGTGAGGGCACCCAGCCAGCGCCTGCTGGAGCCGCTGCCGGCTCGCTGGCGAGAGCGGGGCGAGCGGCAGGCGCACCTCGGCCCGGCAGAGCCCGAGCAGCTCGGCGGCCGCCTTGACCGGCACCGGGTTAGTCTCCAGGAAGAGCGCGCGGGCCAGCGGAAACAGCTCCTGGTGGAGCCGGCGGGCCCGCGCGAGGTCGCCCGCGAGCGCGGCGTGGACGAGCTCTTGCGTGGCGGCCGGCGCGATGTTCGCGAGCACCGACACGACGCCGGCCCCGCCCACGCTGATGATCGGCAGCGTCAGCGAGTCGTCGCCGGAGAGCACGGCGGCGCGGCCGTCGAGCGCGAGCACCAGCTCGCTGGCCTGGTCGAGCGAGCCGCTGGACTCCTTCACCGCGACGATCGGGGCCAGGTCGAGGAGCCGGGCCACGGTCTCAGGCAGCAGGTTGACGCCGGTGCGGCTCGGGACGTTGTAGAGCACGAGCGGGAGGTCGACCGCGTCGGCGATAGCGGCCACGTGGCGGAGGATGCCGTCCTGCTGCGGGCGGTTGTAGTACGGCGCGACGACCATGGCGGCGGTCGCGCCCAGGTCGCGGGCGATCCGCGTGCGCTCGATGCTGACCGAGGTCGCGTTGGTGCCGGTGCCGGCGATGACTGGTACCCGGCCGGCTGCCTGCTCGATCACCGTCTCGGTGACCAGGCGCCACTCGCGCTCGCTGAGTGTCGGCGTCTCGCCGGTAGTGCCGCACGGGACGAGCCCATCGGTCCCTTCACGGATCTGCCACTCCACGAGATCGTGCAGTATCCCAAGGTCGAGCTCACCGTCGGCGAACGGGGTCACGAGCGCGACGAAACTTCCACGCAGCATGGCAAACGCTCCCCTCTTTCATGTCTCACCGATGCAAACGGTCAGCCCGGACGGCCGAGCGCGCGGCGGCCAGGCCGCTCTCGGGAGCGAGCCGAGCGCGCGGCGGCTCGGCTCGCCAGGCTCTCAAGTGGCCTTCGCTCTACCAGGAACGGGAGGGATCAGCGTTTGCGTTTCGCGGAGCGGGGGATGCGGCAGACGCACGCGCGGAGCGCGCGAGCGAAGTCAGCGGAAACAGCGCTCGCGCTATGCCTGTGATAGCTGACGACCGGAGAGACTGCGGTAGTCACTGCTCCTCCCGTCGTCGAGTGGCGGCATCTCAGCCTCTGAGCATACATCCTAGCAGGAGGGACAATCGCTGTCAATCGCCAGGAGGCGCTTGTGGTGAGGCAGGGTCCAGCCACCAGACGCGCACCTCGCCGCCGAGCAGCTCCTCGACCAGTGTCGCCATCTCGGCTGCAGCCAGGTGCAGCGCGCCCTCGGTGAGGTGCGCGAAGCCGTCGATCGGAAAGAGGAGGTCAGTCGTGTCCGGCGTGACCAGGCCGGTGCGGCTCTGGCGCCAGACCCAGCGGCGCGTGCGGACGTCCGAGCCATGGGCGTAGACGATCTCGCCCGGATCCGGCATCTCCTCCGGCCCGTCGCCCATCGGCAGGAAGCGGTCGCCTGGCCGGGCCAGCCGCACGGTCAGCCCCAGCGGTGCGGTTCCCAGGTCATGGGCACCGATCGGGACGAGGTAGCGCAGCGAGACACTGTTCGCAAGGTCGACCGCCGGGTTGATGCTCGGGGGCGGCTTGCCTTTCAGGGTGCGACGGACCAGGGCTGCGACCGAGCTTAGGTAGGTGCTCGGTGACCAGCCGAGCTCGCGGAACGCCTCGCGCCAAGCGGCGATCGCCGGGTACTCCTTGGGGTCACGATCGCCGAAGCTGGCCGCTACGGCGTCGATGGCCCGGGAGAGGCGCTCGGCGGCCGGCGCCGCTGCCCGCCGGTTGTCGATGCCGAGCGCCACCACCGCCGCGAAGCGCGCTTCCCACACCCGCTCGAACACCTCGCCGGCGATCTCCAGGAAAGCCACCAGCCCGTCTCCTTGCCGCACTCCTTGGACAGCTCGCTCGGTCGAGCGTAGCAGGCTCGGGGCTGTGTGAACAGGCCACTTTGCTCAGTGAGGCCGCACAGGGGGCTCTTCCCGCTGTAGCCGCTACGGGCAGGGCAGCAACTCGCAGCGCTGGGCCACCTGCTGGTAAACCTGGAGGACGGCGTTGGTCACGCCGTGCCAGGAGTAGCGGACGGCCGCCTGGCGCGCGCCGACCTGCATGCGCGTGCGTAGCCGGTGATCGGTGAGACCAAGACGGATGGCCGCGGCCAGCGCCTCGGGGTCGTCGGGCGGCACCAGCAAGCCGGAGACCTCGTGCTCGACGGTAAAGCGTAGTCCACCGACTCGGCTGGCCACCACCGGTGTCCCGCAGGCCATTGCCTCGACCGCCACCAGGCCGAACGACTCGTAGCGCGACGGCATCACGCAGAGGTCAGCCGCGTTGTAGAAGAGCGGCAGGATCGCTCGCGGCTGGGAGCCGAGGAAGAGCACCGATCCCTCGAGGCCCAGCCGCTTTGCCTCGCCCATGACTCGCTCGAGCGCGGGTTCGAACTCGGGCCCGTGAATACCCTCGGTGCGCCGGCCACCGAGGAAGACCAGCAGTGGAGCGAGGTCGCCGGACGCGAGCGAGTCCAGTACCCGGCGCCAGCCCGCGAAGAGGGTGTCGATCCCCTTGACCGGATCGACACGCCCGACGAAGAGGACGAGCGGCCGGTCGGGCAGGCCAAGCTGCTTGCGGGCAGCGAGCCGGTCAGCCGGGCGGAAGTGGTCGAGATCGACGCCGGGGGGCACGGTGCAGATTTTGGCCGGGTCGGCCTGGAGATCCCAGATCATGACCTCACGCTCGTCGGGGTTCGCGGCGATCACGGCATCGGCCAGCCGGAGCAGCCCGCGCTCGACCTGCAGGCGCAGCACCGGCTCGATCGGGCCCTTGGGCGAGAGCAGGTTCTTCAGATCGCCCAGCGTATGGAACATCTGGACGAGCGGGATATCCCAGTAGCGCTTGAGCAGGTGGCCGGCCCAACCGGAGAGCCAGTAGTGGGCATGGATAAGCTCGTAAGGGCGGCCATCTCGGCTGATCTGGAAGGCCAGCTCGGTCACGAACTCGGGCAGGTGGCAGAAGAGCTGGTCCTTCGGGAGAGCGGCAACCGGGCCGGCTTCCAGCGCGAAGACGCGCACGCCGGGATCGGCCTCGACCACCGGCGGCTGCTCGGGGTCGGCTCGCCGGGTGAAGACGTCGACCTCGACACCGCGCGCGGCCAGGTTGCGGCTGAGTTCCCGGATATAGACGTTCATCCCGCCGGCCTCGCCGCTGCCTGGCTGGGCCAGTGGGGAAGTATGGACGCTGATCATGGCGATGCGGCTCACGACCGGCTCGGCAAAGAACGAGCGCTGCTCCTCTACGGCTGCCACCTGCTTGTGTGTCCTCCCTCCCTGCCGCCCGGGTCGTGAGCGCGAGTGGAACGGGCCTTCGGCACCGGCTGGCCGGCCTGGAGGCCGGCCGAACGTACAGGCGCGCCTGCGCGCTGCCCTCAACTATACCTGAGCAGCGGGGCACTCTCGGAAACGCCGGCCACACCGCGCGTATTCCAGGGAAAGCCATCCGCAGTACGTGATCAACCGAGGACTGGCTGGATCAGGCCGTAGTGACCGTCCTTCCGCCGGTAGAGGACGTTGATCTGATCGTCGGAGGGGTTGAAGAAGACGAAGAAGTCGTGGCCGAGCAGCTCCATCTGCTCGATCGCCTCTTCCTCGCTCATGGGGTAAACCGTGAACCGTTTTCGGCGCACCACCGCCGGAGGCGTCTCGTCCTCCTCGACCGCAGGCACGGTCAGGTCCTTGACGGTCGCCTCGTGCTGCGCAGTACCGTCCGCCTGGCCGGAGGCACGCGAGCGACGGCGGTTCAGGATCTGCTTCTTGCGGAAGCGCCTGATCTGGCTCGCCATGTGGTCGATGGCCCCGTCGATGGCCTGGTGGATGTCCCGGTGGCGGTGCTCGGCGCGGAGGATGGCCGAACTGGTGGTGATCGTGAACTGCGCGACGAACTGCTCGCCGCCGCTGCGTTGCCGCTCGCTGCGGAGATCGAAGCGGGCATCGGCCACGCGGGCGTGGATGCGGTCGAGCTTAGCGAGCCTGGCCCGGATATAGCGTTCGAGCGCGGCAGTGAGCGGGACGTCCAGGGTGCGAAGCCGGATCTCCATCTGTCCCCCCTTCCGGTAAGGAGATGGCCGTGCACCTGGTGGTAGTGAGAACACGCGGCGCCCGCGGAGGGACTCGAACCCCCGACCACAGGGCTTAGGACGCCCCGGCTCTATCCGCTGAGCTACGCGGGCAAAGTCCGACCTCAAGCGAAGTATACCCAAGATCCGCCGGCTGCTTCCACGGCCGGGCTAGCCTGGGGTTATAGGCTAGCTGCTGACAGCGCTGCTCTCCTGGGCGCGCTGGATGAATTCGCGCCCCCGCTCGATGATCTGCCGCTTGCGATCGTCGGGGAGGTCGCGGAGGTCTACCCAGCGCCGCAGCATGGCGACCGGGTCGGTCGCCTCCTCGGGTCGGATCTCGACCCGTGGCCGGGTGATCCGGTCAGTCTCGCGCACGATAGACGCAACGTGCGCTGCGCCGCGCGCTGCAAGCGCGCGGCGAAC
>BEIC01000144.1 GCA_002898875.1 bacterium HR26 | reverse complement strand
TTTTATTGTACGCCGGCACAGGCGTTACCGCGAGCCTTCCTCTGCTCTCCCTGCCCGTGGCCGGTGGCAGTCCAGGCCCCTTCGGAGCGGGTGACCGGTGTCGTGCCGGGAACCGTTGACAGTGACGCGAAGCGCCGGCTGAAACCAGGTGATGATATGACCCTCGCCGCCGGGGCAGGGTACAGCGGCCTCCGGCGGTGGAGGCTACGCCCCTACCTGCGGTAGGGCCGCCAGCGCCTTCCGGATCTCCTCCTCCGGGTGCTCGTAGTCCTGGAGCTTGCCGCTCAAATAGGCCTCGTAGGCGGCGAGGTCGAAGTGGCCGTGCCCGCTGAGCCCGATCAGGATCGTCTTCTCCTCGCCAGTCTCGGCGCAGCGGCGCGCCTCGTCGATCGCCGCCCGCACCGCGTGCGCCGACTCCGGCGCCGGGACGATCCCCTCGGCGCGGGCGAAGAGCACCGCGCCCTCGAAGACCGCGTTCTGTGGCAATGCCAGGGCCTCGATAATCCCCTGCTCGTAGAGCAGACTGACCAGGGGTGCCATCCCGTGGTAGCGCAGCCCGCCGGCGTGGATCGCCGCCGGGATGAAGGTATGCCCCAGCGTGTGCATCTTGATCAGCGGCGTCATCTGCCCGGTGTCGCCGAAGTCGAACGTGTAGACCCCGCGGGTCAACGAGGGGCAGGCGGTGGGCTCCACCGCGACAATGCGGATGTCCCTGCCCTGGAGCTTCTCGCGGACGAAGGGGAAGGCCAGGCCGGCGAAGTTGGAGCCGCCGCCGACGCAGCCGAAGATCACGTCGGGGTAGGCATCGGCCAGCTCGAACTGCTTCTGCGCTTCCTGGCCGATCACTGTCTGGTGGAGCAACACGTGGTTGAGCACGCTGCCGAGCGAGTACTTGGTGTCCTCGCGAGTGGCGGCGTCCTCCACCGCCTCGCTGATAGCGATGCCCAGGCTGCCGGGCGAGTCCGGATCCTCAGCCAGCACGCGCCGGCCGGCCTCGGTGTCCGGGCTCGGGCTGGGCACGCAGCGGGCGCCCCAGGTCTCCATCAGGATGCGCCGGTACGGCTTCTGCTCGTAGCTGGCGCGGACCATGTAGACCTTCAGCTCGAGCTCGAAGAAGGCGCAGGCCATGGCCAGCGCGCTGCCCCACTGGCCAGCGCCGGTCTCAGTGGTGAGCCGCTTCACGCCCGCCTGCTTGTTGTAGTACGCCTGCGCTACCGCCGTGTTCGGCTTGTGGCTGCCGGCCGGGCTGACGCCCTCGTACTTGTAGAAGATACGGGCCGGCGTCCCCAGCGCGCGCTCCAGCCGGCGCGCCCGGTAGAGCGGGGTCGGCCGCCACAGCCGGTAGACGTCGCGTACCGGCGCCGGGATCTCGATCCAGCGATCCCGGCTCACCTCTTGCAGGATCAGCTCCATCGGGAAGAGCGGTGCCAGATCGTCGGGGCCGACCGGCTGGCCGGTGCCAGGATGGATCGGGGGCGGCGGCAGCGTCGGCAGATCCGCCGCGAGGTTGTACCAGTGCGTCGGGATATCGCTCTCGCTGAGGATGAACTTCGTCATCTCGAGATCCTTCGCCACCGCCGACCTCCCCCTGCGCCTCGATCGACACGAAACGACGGGTCACCACCGCCTGCTGTCGCGGCATTCTACCGGATCGCTTCGCTTCTGGCACTAGGTGCAAAAGCAGGCCGGGGATCAGCTCCGGGTGACCCCAGACTCGACGCGCGCCCCGTTCCGGTTCAGCTCGCTCGGTATCGGCACCAGGCAGGCGCTCTGTCCTTCTGGCGAGTCGAGCGAGCAGCCGCGGAACGGCTCGGGCAAGCGGCGGTGCTGCTCTGGCTGAAGCGTGACGTGGGCGATGCCGAACCGCTCGCGCAGCAGCGTGGCCAGCTCGATCAGCATCTCGTGCCAGTCGCGCCGGTCGTTCACCTCGACGTGGCCGCTCAAGGCCACCAGGCCAGAGGTAACCGTCCAAATGTGCAGGTCATGGACACCCTCAACTCCCCTGACCTGCTGCATAGCCCGGCGCACCTCTGCCGGATCGATATGGGCCGGCGTCGCCTCCAGCAGCACGTCGACGGAGTCCCAGAGCAGCCGCCAGGCGCTGCGCAGGATCAGCAGGCCGATCCCCATCGAGAGGATCGGGTCGGCCAGGTACCAGCCAGTGGCGAGCATGACAACGGCCGCGGCGATGGTCCCGACCGAGCCGAGCAAGTCGCCGATCACGTGCAGGAAGGCACCGCGAACGTTCAGGTCGTGGGCATGTATGCCACTGCGCATCAAGACCAGGACCGAGCCGGCGTTGGCTACCAGGCCGAGGACGGCGATGACGAGCATCGGGAGCGTGTCGACGGCCGGCGGCTCGATGAGTCTCTGAATTGCCTCCCAGAAGATGAAGAAGCAGATCACGATCAGGGTCGCCGCGTTCGCGAGAGCGGCCAGCACCTCGGCCCGGTAGAAGCCGAACGAGCGTGCCGGCGTGGCCGGCCGCCGTGCTAGCCAGACGGCGACAAGGGCGAGCGCCAGCGCCGCCGCGTCGGTGGCCATGTGGCCGGCATCGGCCAGCAGCGCCAGCGAGTTGGTGAGCAGCCCGCCGACGAGCTCGACGACGAGGAAAACGACCGTGATCGCCAGGGCCAGCGCGAGCGGCCGCCGCTTAGGCGGCGTGGCCGGTTCATGGAAATGCTCGTTGTGAACGTGATCCATCGAGAAACTCGACCCCCTATCTCGATCCTGAGAGCAGAGTCGGCTCTTTCAGCCGCTCCATCTTAAGGGTACCCGAAGCGCCGTGCCAGCCCTACCGCCGGTCGATCAGGCAGCGACCGCAAGCGAGGTTACGTACATGAGCGCCATCCCGGCCGTGACACCGCCGAGCGTCGTCCAATCCAGCAGGGCGCCGCGGCTCCGCTGGCCGTCTGCGAGCAATCGCGCGACTTCGACCACGACTTGCGCGATCGCTCCGGCTCCGATCGCGAGGAAGACCGTAGCCCAGAGCGGCGAGTAGACGAAGCCGCCGATCCAAACACCGAGAATGGCCGGGGCGCCAGCCAACAGCGCGAGCCCGGCGAAGTGCCTGAGCGCCGGCCGAGTTCGCAGGATCGGCGCGGCGATGCCGACTCCCTCGGTCACGTTGTGCAGCGTGAAGCCGACGATCAGGAAGATGCCGAGAGCGATCTCGCCGAGCGCGATGGCGGCGCCGATCGCCAGCCCCTCCCCCAGGTTGTGCAGCCCGATCCCGAGCGCCATGCGGTAGGCGATACCCAGCCCACGCTGCGGCGCTTCGGGGTTCCTGCTGGAAACGGCCAGCAGGAACAGGAAGGAGAGCAGCGCGACCAACGGTACCAGCAATGAGCCACTGAGTGCCCCTGGCACAGCCTCTGCTACCTCCTGCGCCTCTCCGACCATATCGACGATCAGGAAGAGGAGCAGGCCGGCGGTCAGCGCCAGGATGAAGCGCAAGCCTTGGCGACCGAGCCCGCGAAGGAAGGGGTACCAGAGCAGCCCGAGCGTCACCGGGACAACACCGACGTAGAAGCCGATGGCCGCGAAGCGCAGCACGGTGCCGCGGTCAAGGGCCGGCGACTGCACTGCGACTGGTACCTCGGCCTCGAAAGTGGCGCCCGTCGTCGAGATCAAGGAGATCACGTGGGCCTCGCCAGCGACCCAGGGATAGGGGATGGTGATGGTCGCTGCTTGCAGGCGATCGAGGGTGGGATCGGGCGCGATCTGAAAGGACCAGTAGGCATCGTCCACGAGCACCTGGGCGATCGTGACCGGCTGAGGGCCATCGTTGACCACCTCGAGTACGATCACGTTCGGCTCCGGCAAGTGCACTCGCTGAATGCTCAGCTTTTCGACCGGTGGCGCTGAGCGGTCACCAAGCCCGCCGCCAGTGGCGAAGATGGCAACCATCACTGCGCCCAGCAGCCCTAGCGGTAACACGCCGAGCACGATTCGCCTCATGGTCCAGGCGCGGGTGGATCTGGGCAATGTGCCGTCGGAGAGCGTGGTCTCAGACATCCAGCACCCCTCTCAGCCTACGAGTCGACGACCTCGAAGACGCCCATCCAGCCCAGCTCGACGAACTCGCTCTGGTGAGCATGGAACATGTAGAGCCCGGGCTCGAAGCCAGCGAAGGACATCTCCAGGATGCCGCGCTGCCCCTGGCACTGCACGATCGTATCCACCGTCCGAAGCGTCGGTTCGAGCATGGTGCCGTGGTCGTAGTAGTCGAAGAAGTTCCCGTGCAGGTGGAACGAGTTGAGCGGGTCGAACTCCGTGATGTTGATCAAGTAGATCCGGATCGGCCGATCTCGCTCGACCCGAACCGGATGCTTCATGTAGTGGAACGCGACCGTGTTGACTGCGTAGACCTCGTTTTCGCCATCGAAGTTGGTGTCGAACGCATTCATGACCATGACGAACTCCTGCCACTCCCTCGATTCGGGGTAGTCGGGATGGCGTGAACGGGCCCGCTCGCCATGTCGCTCGGGGTCAGGGTCGATAATGAACGCCCCGTAGAGCCCCTTGTGGATGTGGCGCTTGAGGGGGATCGCGTGGCAATGGTAGAGGTGACAGCCGTAGGGATAGGCGTCGAACTCGTAGACGAAGCCTTCACCTGGGTTGATCGCGCCGCGCCCGATTCCGGCTACCCCATCCATGTAGGCGGAGTGGATGCCGTGAAAGTGGATCGTGTGCGGGTGCGTCCCGGCGTTCGTGAAATGGACGCGTACCCGCTCACCTTCGGTGCAACGGAGCGTCGGGCCCGGCACTTGGCCGTTGTAGGTCCAGGCCGGGAAGAAGACGCCCGGAGCGATCTCGATCTCCTTGTCGCCGGCGACGATGCGGTACTCGCGAAGCGTCCGGCCATCAGGCAGCCGGCTCACGTGCCCGTAGTCGAAGGCCGTAAGGAACGCCGACGGATCGAAGCCCATGGCGACCGTGTCGACGTCGCCAACGGTCATCATGGCCGTGGTGCCGTGGCTATCGTGGCCGGCCTGCTGGGGCGGTGTTCCCTCCGTACCAGAATGCGGGGCTAAGGGGACCGCTCCGCTTCGCCCCGACAGCAGCGTCGCCAGAGTCCCCGCCGCGCCGGCGACTGCTGCGCCCGCGGTCCCGGCGCGAAGGAGTGAGCGCCGCGAGAGCCTCCAGCCGTTCATGCCTCCTCCTCGGGAATAGATGACAAGGGTTCTATTGGGCTAGAGAATAATACAGTTAACGTTAAAAGTCAAATTTTACAAGACTAAAATCGCGCCCGCGGCCGTGCGGAGCGCCACGCTCCCCGACGCCGGTCGGCAGCGATGAAGAACGACAAGCTGGCCGCGTATCGTTCTCACCAAGGGTTATGCCGGGGCAGGCGCGTACTAACCCACTCGGCTCGGTGCCGCCGGCTCGACCGGGCCATGGCTACCCTGGAGTCCCTATTGGTTCCATGAACGGTACCCCGCCGGCTTGACAGGCCGAGGGGTGCGGCCTAGAATTCATGCGTACGTACCAGAGAGTATGGTGGCAGAGAGGCACACACGTCGCATTGGGATTTGGATTCGCGGGGTGGCGGGAGACCAGGGGCTGGTGGCAGCCCTGACCGATTTCCTATCAACCCCGCATGCACGGCTGCCAAAGATCAGGGTAGAGCGGGTGTGAGATCACGTAGGGGCGAAAGCGAGCGAGGAGAGGGGTCGAGATAGTCAGCGATGTCTGAGCGAGAAGATCGGCGGACAGCCATTTCGGAGCACGAGGAAGGAACACAGTCTATGCAGGCCCCCTGGCCCGTCACGATCTTCCCGAATCCCTGTACCGGCGAGATTCCCTGGCTGGCACTGGCCTGCGAGCCAGGCGAGGTGCCGCCCGAGGTCACGAGCTCGTGCCTGGTCCTGAACTACTGGCGCCGACAGCGGAGCTGCCCACCCATCGGCGAGGGGGAAACCCCCAACGCGGCCCTGGCTGACCTGATGGCGACACTCTCCCGGCGGGCAGCCGGCTAGCGAGAGGACTTGGTCGCGCCATGGTCGACCAGCGAGAGGTCATTGCCGCAGTGATCAACGCGATACGCTCGGCCGGCTTGCCGCTGGCTGCCTGGACAGTGGAGCACGGAGAGCTTCACCTGTTTCTCTCCGGCGGAACCGACGTCGCCCTGCCGCTGGCACAGCTCAGCTCCAGAGCGCCCAGCAGTCTCGTCGCCGAGCTCGTCCGCCAGCTACCCCGGCAGCTGGCCTCGGTGACCGTCCGGTCCCCCGAGGACATCGTCGAGCTGACCCCTGGACAGGCGGCCCGGCTGCGCTTCATGCGCTGGCTAGTCAGCACCGGCCGGCTGGCCGGAGATACGGCCGTCGATGCGCCGGCTGCCGCTGTTGAGGCCCGGCTGGGTACCGCCTGATCACAGCCCTCGCGCAGCGACCACGCGACCCCCACGTGCTCAAGCGCGATCGTCTCCGACCCGGACATCAGCTTCGGACATGCCGAGGAAGCGAGCCAAGTCTTCGGCTTCAGCGTGGATGGACGCGACGACATCCTGATCCAGCTTCTCGAACGGCTCAACGTGAACGGCCAGCCGGCGTCCGC
>BEIC01000143.1 GCA_002898875.1 bacterium HR26 | reverse complement strand
CGGTCGCGTCTACTCCTCCAGCACCGGCAGTGTGATCCGCGAGGCGTACTCGTGCTGGTGCAGGACGACCTGCGTCGCCACCCGCGCCGCCGCCAGGCCCTCGGCTCCCAGCTCGCCGCCAGTGTTCAAGTTGCGATCCCAGTGTGGGAAATCGCTGCTCGATACCTGCACGCGGATCTGGTGGCCTCGCCGGAACACGTGCGCCGTCGGGCCGAGGTCGATCCGGTACTCATAGACCTCACCCGGCGTGATCAGCTTCGGCTGGCTGAGCGATTCCCGGAAGCGCGCCCGGATAATCCCCTGCGCGATGTTGATCGACTGTCCCACCGGGCTCACGTCGCAGAGCTTGACGGTGAAGTCGGTATCGGGCGCCGAAGAGGCCGCGTACAGCGTGGCCTGTACCGGCCCCAGCACCATCAGATCTCGCTCGAGCGGGGCTGAGGTATAGACCAGGACGCCGTTAGAGAGTTCCACGGCGGTCTGGTCGGCAGGACCCATCGGCGCGATCGTCGGGAAGCAGCAGGAGCGTCCTCCGGCGCTGGGCGTCGGGAAGATCGGATCGTACGTGTAGACATCCGGCGGCTCGCCGCCGGGCGGCTCCAGGTTTAGCCGGCCGTTACCGTTAATCGAGTTGGCTGCACCGGCACTGTGCAGGTAGAAGTGGCGCTCGGTCACGCCCGGAGGCGGCCAATCGTCGAAGTCGCGCCACTCGTTGATGCCCATCACGAAGACGGTCACCGGCGAGTCCAGGACTCCGGTGTCCTCGTCCATCAGGAACTGCTTGAGCCAGCGCAGTTGCCAGAGATCGACGATGTTGCGCGCCTCAGGTCCGAAGTCGACGCAGCCGGTCACCTGGCCCCACGGGAGGTGATACCAGGGGCCGACGAGTAGCTTCTGCGCCCGGCGTCCCGCCTCGTCGCCGGCCTCGCGGCGCAGGCCGGCGAAGTTCTTGACCGTTCCACCGATGAAGATGTCGTACCAGCCGCCGATGTGCAGGGCAGGCACAGTGATCCGCGAGTAGTCCTCGTCGATGCTCCAGCGCCGCCAGTACTCGTCGTAGCTTGAATGCTCCAGCCAGTCGAAGAAGTACGGAGCGAGGCCGCTGGAGGCCAGCGGTGGGTACTCCTTGAGCGGCAAGGAGCCGTACCACGCCGGGGCCTGGAAGAACGCAGCGGCGAGCTGCCCCGTCAGCGCGTCGTCACTACGCCGCTTGGCGGTGTCGATCGCGAGAAACGTCGCCCAGGACGCGTTGAACGCGAGCGCGAAGGCGCCTCCGTTATAGGCCCAGCCCTCGTAGTACTGGGAGGCGGTCAGCCCGGGGCAGATCGTCCGCAGGCTCGGCGGCCGCAGTGTTGCCGCCAGGAGCTGTGTCGCGCCGACGTACGAGAAGCCGTACATCCCGACGCGCCCGTTAGATCCGGGCAGCGAGGCGGCCCACTCGACGGTGTCGTAGCCATCCTCGGCCTCGAAGGCGAAGGGGTAGAACTCACCCTCCGAGCGCCAGCGCCCGCGCGTGTCCTGGACGACGACCATGAAGCCCTGCCGGGCGTACCAGGCCGGGTGATGATAGGTCAGGTTCTCCGCCTGGCTCTTGTCGTACGGCACTCTCATCAGGAGTACCGGGAAGGGCCCGCCGCGAGCAGGCCGGTAAACGTCCGCGTACAGCGTCGTGCCGTCGCGCATGCGGGCCGGGACGTCGTACTCCACTGTGAGATCGAGGTGACGGCGATAGACCGCGTCCAGCGACATGGCCACACCCTCCCTTACTGCCAGTGAGTCACTGGCCCGACGCTATAACTGGCGATGGAGGGTGTCAAGCCCGATTGCTGGAGTGGTCGGGCGCGCCGATGCAC
This sequence comes from bacterium HR26, assembly GCA_002898875.1. Lineage (GTDB taxonomy): Bacteria > Chloroflexota > Chloroflexia > Thermomicrobiales > Thermomicrobiaceae > Thermalbibacter. Next base: position 4,784 of record BEIC01000143.1, on the reverse strand, counting down.
GCACCTGCTGGCTCACCGCCAGGATCAGCGCGTGGATGGTCCAGAAGACGGTCGCCATGTGCGGGAAGCTGATGTTGAAGAAGTAGTGGTCGAACAGCCCGATGAAGAGCGCCGCGCACTGCGCGCCCCCGAGCGCCAGGAGCAGGTCGCCCACCGGCTGGTCGGCGGCCTGTCGCCAGGCCCGCAAGCCGGCCAGCGCGATCGACCCCACCGCCAGTAAGAATGCAGCCAGGCCGAGCAGTCCCATCCGCTCGGCTACCGTCAGGTAGATACTCGACACGCCGGTCCAGAGCGCGATTGTCGGCGCCTCGCCGAAGCCGACCCCGAAGAGCGGGTACTCGCGGATGATCGCGAGGGCGGTGCGGTACTCCTCTAGCCGCATCCTGGTCGCCGGGTCTTGCAGGGTGAAGCCCAGCCAGAGCCGCTGGAAGAACACCTCCCCCAGGCCCAGCATGAGCGCGCCGGCCAGAGCGGCGACGCCGGGGATAAGCATCCAGCGATAGCGCAGGACGGCGGCCAGACCGATACCCGCCGCCGCTCCCAGCCAACCCGCACGCGAGTAAGTCAGGAGCAGCGCCGGGGCGACCACTGCCGCGGTGCCCCAGGAGAGCCAGCGGGGCAGGAGTGGTCGCTTGGCCACACCCTGCACGACGGCGAGCACCAGCACAACTGCCAGCAGGCCAGCCAAGGAGTTCGGGTCCACTGAGGTGCTGGTCAAGCGCATCGGCTTGGCCGGGTCATCCTCGATGTAGCGGACAATGCGGTCGCTGGGATAGCCGTAGGGGATCAGCCGCGCCAGCGCCAGCAGCGTGATCTGCGGGCCAGCGGCGTAGAGGGCCAGTCCAACGAGCGCGGCCAGCCCGGTGGCCGCCAGCAGCACGGTGAGCAGCCGGCCCGCGTCGCCGATCGTCTGCGTCGTGCTCCAGACCACGTAGAACAACAGCACGCCGAAGATGAACTTCATGTAGTCGTGGTACGTCTGCGTGGTATAGCCGCGCCCCAGCCCGAGCACGAACGCGAAGAGCGTCACGACCAGCAGCAGGGCCACCCACAACCCGGCGACGTGCGACGGGAGCAGCCGGTCGCGCCGGAGCAGCAGCGCCAGCAGCCAGACAGCCAGCACCGCCGCACTCGCTGTCTCGAGCAGCGCCGGCGTCAACACCACCTTGACCGGGATCACCGCGAACGGCAGCAGCGCGCAGATGGCGAGCACCACCCAGAGCCCGGCTCGCGCGTCACTGGCGATCGCGATCCCTGCCACCAGCGCCGTGAGCAGGCCCGCGGCCGGGATTGGACCGAGGGTCACGGCCACTAGGCCGATCAGCGCCCCGCCAGCGACGGCGGCGACGACTCCGAGCGCGATCACCAGCCACCCCGGCACCGGTACCGTCGACACCGGCCAGGCTGGCAAGTGGATCTCCCAGGCCCGCCGCGGCAGCTCGGACTCCACGATGCGCTCGGCGCTCTCTCGTCCCACAGGTCAACCCGCTCGGCCAACCACTCTCGACTCGCCGGAGGGGATGATACCTAGGCCCGTCGAAGAGCGGGAGGGTGCCTGTGCTACCGCTGGCTAGCCCGTGCAGTGGTGTGCCCGTCGGCATCGCCAGCGCCCAGAAAAGCTCGGGAGGGATTAGCCCTGTTTGCTCTTTCTGTCAACTGAAACGTCCCCGGCTCGTGCTATCCTTGCGCTAGCGAAGGCCGCGACGGGCAAGCACCCCGGCTCGCTCAACCGGGACAGGACAGGCTCGTGGAGGTCAACCGCTCATGAGGCCACCGCGCGATTCGTTGGACCACTGCCCGCTCGCCCAGACTGCGTCGATTATCTGCGATGTATGGACACCGCTGATTATTCGCGATCTGTCTAAGGGCCCGAAGCGCTTCTCGCAGTTGCAGCGTTCCGTCACCGGGATCAGCCCCAAGACCCTCTCCACCAGGCTGAAGCAGCTCGAGCAGCAGGGCGTCATCCAGCGCCTCGCCGAGCCCGCGTCGGCTCGCCCGCGCTACGAGCTGACACCGAAGGGCCAGGCGCTGGTGCCTCTGATCCGCGACATGCGCGCCTACGGCCGGACCTGGCTGCTCGGTGACCCGGCAGACCGGCACGAAGAGGGGCTTAACCAGAGCGCGGCGGCGCCAGCGCGATGAGCAGCGCCAGCAAGGTGAGCCGCGCCGGGATGCTCTCCAGGTCGATGTACTCCTCCGGGCTATGTGCCCCGCGCCCGATCGGCCCCAGGCCATCGAGCGTCGGCACCCCGAGCGCCGCGGTGAAGTTCCCGTCGCTCCCGCCCCCGCTCGTCAGCTCGACGAACTCCAGCTCCATCGACTCGACGATCGCCCTCGCCAGCTCCAGGAGCGGCAGCGTGCCGGACAGCTTCTCCATCGGCGGCCGGTTCAGCCCACCGGTCACTTCAGCCCGGGTTTCCGGCACCCACGACCGCGCGGCGATCTCCCGGATAGCCTGATCCACGCGGATCGCCTCGTCGCGGCTGGGCACCCGGACATCGAGCTCAGCCGTCGCCACCTCGGGGATGACGTTCCGCCGCGTGCCACCGCGCACCACGGTGACGTTGACGGTGGTGCCTTTGTCCAGGTCATTGAGCTCGTGCCACTGCACCGTCTTGTGGGCCAGCTCCAGGATGGCGCTGCGCCCGTCTTGCGGGGCCGCGCCGGCATGCGCGGCGCGGCCGTGTACCGTCACCGTGTACATCCCCACACCCTTGCGCGTCGCCAGCACCCCGCCGGGCTCGCGCCCTGGCTCCAGCACGTAGACGGCGTCGGCCGTGCGCGCCGTCTCCTCGATGAGCTGCCGCGAGGTGGGTGATCCGACCTCCTCGTCGCTGTTCAGAACGAAGACGAGATCCGGCCGGGCCAGGTCGGAGAAGCCGGCGAGCAACTCCACTGCGTGGATGCCGAGCACTAGCCCGCCCTTCATGTCGAGCACCCCAGGGCCGTAGGCCCGGCCCTCGCGCACCGCCAAGGGGTGCGAGGTGGCTGTGCCGGCCGGGTAGACCGTGTCGAAGTGTCCCAACAGCATCACGCGCCGTCGCCCGTCCCCGGGCAGCGTCGCCACGAGGTGGTCGCCGAAGCCGGCAGCCGGCCGTCGCTCCACGCGCCAGCCGCCGCGCTCGAGCATCGCGGCGAGCTCGCGGCCGACCTGATTCACCAGGGGAACATCGAAGGTGCCGCTGTCCAGGTTCACCAACCGCGTGAGATCGCGCAGATACCTCTTGGCCCGGCTCCGCGCTCGGGCGCCCAGCCGCCCTGCCAGCTCACCCACCGGTGAGGGTACCGCCTGCTCCATTCGATCGCCCTCATCCGATCAGAATCAGCTCGCGCTGCGGCGGCGCCAGGAACTCGCAGCCGCCCGCATGGACGATGACTTCTTCCTCGAGATTGACGCGGCCATAGCCCGGCACGCTCACCCCGAGTTCCAGCGTATAGACCTGATCCGGCTCCACCTGCTCGTACGGCCGCTGCCCGTAACGCTCCCACCGCGGCCCGAGCAGGCAGCCGCCGTCGTGCACTGCCCGCCCGACCTGATGCCCGAGCCCGAACTTCCATTCCTCGGCCCCGGCCCGCGCAAACAGCTCGCGGGCGACCTGATCGACCTCCCAGCCCTGCACGCCCGGGCGCAGCGCCTCGGCCGCCGCCTGGATGGCCCCGGCGACCAGATCGAACGCCCGCCGCACCGGCTCCGGCGGGGCCGTCTCGCCCTCGGCCAGGAAGTAGAACGTCCGCTGCATGTCCGAGCAGTAGTCCTCCTGCCGCACGCCGAAGTCGATCGCCAGGAGTTGCCCGCGTTGGATGGCAATGTCGGTGGGGCCAACGTGGCCGACCGGGGAGTCCGGGCCGGCGGTGACGGTGGGGCAGTAACGCGGATCCCAGGCCGTCTCCAGCCCGCGCTCACGCACCTGACGGTGCATGAACGCAGCAATCTCCCGCTCGGTCAGGCCTGGCCTCAGCCAGGCCCGCAGGGCATCCCAAATCTCGAGCGTCGTCACGACCGCCTGGCGCAGGCGTCGCTGCTCCTCCGGCGACTTACGGCTGCGCACCCGCCGGGCGACCTCCTCGCCGCTGACGACCCGCGACCAGTACGGCGTGGGGGCCAGGATATCCTGGAGCAGGAGATAGAGTCCGTGGGTCAGCCCGTCGGCCAGCACGTCGTCGCGCGAGTAGTTCAGCGCGATCGTGCGCGGGTCGTAGCGCTCGAGCGCCTGGAGCAGCGGCCGGCTCACGCCCTCCACGTAGCCGACCACGTTCTGCCAGGCGCCGGTCTGGCGGATGTTCTCGACGTCGCCGGTGCCGACGATCGCGGTGTGCTCGCCCGTCCGCGAGATCAGGAAGGCCGATTCCCAGGTCACGCTGGTGCCGACCACGAGCGGCAAGCTGGGGTCGCCGATCACGTCGCTCTCCCGGGCCAGGAGCAGCCAGAGGTCGATGTCCAGTTCCTGCAGCACCTGCGTCGCCTGGGCCAGCTTCTCCCGCACCAGATTGGTCACGCTCATACCACGCCCCCTGTGTAGCGACCCCTGCCCCGAGGCCAGCCAGAGCTACCACGTGCGACGAAGCTCCAGCGTCGCCCCTACCGAGCCGCACGTGAGCCGTCAGGGCTCGTCGTCTTCGCGAGGCAGGCTAGCAGGCCGGCTCGCCGCGGTCAATCACATCGCTCTTTCCGATCGCGGCCTTGTAGTCTCGACCGACGGCACCTATGCTGTGCGGCACAGGTGGGTAAACCATCGACACGACCAAGTTCCATCCAACTTCCCGGAGCCAGCACGCCGTCGACA